>DAOQVZ010000029.1:0-21458 GCA_035341815.1 bacterium | reverse complement strand
CGGAACTTTTCTCCGTTCATATCCGAAAGTCCTATATGCGTCCTGTCGTCCGAATGCCATATAAGGGTATCATGTGTAATGGCTCTTACATTGGGCCCCCTGCTGCTTGATGTAGAGGGATTTTCTATCAGTTTCCATCCCGGGCGGGAAGGCATTTTAATCTCCAGTGATTCTCCCGTAACAACGTTTCTCAATGCCACAAGATTCAATGACCTGCTTGAGCATATCCAGTCTGCCGGGTCTGAGCCTTCCGGAAGCCGTTTCAATTCCCACGGGAAAAGCCATACGATGGCTTTCCACCTGTCGTTCATGTAACGTGCGCTGCCGTCGGTCCGCAGAAGTCCTCTCGGTGTTTTCATCCATCCTGTATAGATATACTTGCCTTCGTGGCTGAAATCCGGAGTTCCCACGTATGAATGGTCAACCTTTCCTGCCTGGGTCATAAGCCAGAGTTCCGTTCCGATGAAAGAATCTTTGAAGATTACTTTTCCCGGGCGGTCCCAGTTGGGGTACTCGTTTATCAGTTTCATTTCGTGGATGGAATTGACAGGCGTTTTTGCCACCCAGTTGTCAGGCAGAACCGTTTCTCCCATGCGGTGTAGTTCCATTCTCTTTACATGGATTGTCGCCGGATGCCTCGTGGGTGGATAGCCTATATATGCAAGGGCAACATCTATGTTTTTCTCGCCTTCTTTATCGGAAAGCGTTACAGGGAAAGGAAGTTCAACCCATTTGTAATCTTCCGAGACACCCACGGGAATCATGTAACTTTCGTTTATGGCTGAAAGGTGCAGCTGGTGAGTGTTGGTTTTAACAAGTGCCCGCAACAGGTAGAATCCGGGTACAAGTTTTGCCGACTGGTACAGCTTGTCTCTGCTGTACATGCCTTCAACCGTAAGGGCGTCTTTTTCTTTTCCATCCGTTACAAAGGCCGCATCGCTTCCAGGCCTTCTGTAAAGCATCCAGCCCGGCACTGCTCCGCTAACCATGAGCATATCCTGGTTCATCAGGAGGGATTTGTTGCTGTTCACGGTTTCCGGTTCGCCTTCTGATACGGCTTTGTTATATCCGAAATTTGAGGTGGCAATTACCTTGTATCCCTTCGCCAGCACTTCTTTTATGTACGAGGATGTGAAATATTCAAAGACAGAAGAACCTTCTTTCTGAAGGACAGACATCTCCGCGGACAGGTATATGGTACTGCCTGCCACTACCGTACTGCATATACCGCCTCTTGATTTGCCGTCTTCTGTATATTCCGCCAGCAGGGTATTTCCAAAATTGGGGTTTCCGTCCAGGAGTGTGAATATATAGTCAACTCCCATGTTGCTGCCTTCGGTTTTTCTTCCCCTGTTTTCGTCTCCGTCGGTTTTAAGATAGAGGTGAAAAACGTTGCTTCCCGTCCTGTAAGGTTTTGTGAATTCGAATTTGAAGGCATGCCTTCCTTTTGCAATCGGCATATGCCATATTTTAGACATTACGTTCAGTTCGGGATTGTTTTTCTCCTGTTCCTCCGCTTTTTCGTTCACCCCTATTAGTGTCCATGTGTATTTTGCGTCGGGATTTGCCCTGAGGGCAACTTTCAATCCCGGAGTAAGGTCGCTGGCAGGCGCTGTCTGCCTTTTTTCCTGCGGCCTTACCGCCGTTGATAATGCCAGAAACAGAGAGAGAAAAACTATCGCGTATCTTTTTACATGCAAACCTTTCATAAAATCCCGTTTCATCTTTTTCCTCCTGTTGTCCATCTATTTATAGTTTTTCAGGTCTTTTCATTTTTTAAAGCTTTTAATAGACCTTCACATTTATCTGCCATGCTGGAATTTCTAACCCCGCCTGTCATGCTAAAAAGTCTTTATTCTGCATCTCTTTTTTTTGGATTTTGAATAGAAACATTTCAGAATGATAAACCAGTGATTCTGAATCTTTTTACCTTAAATGAGCGTTCTGAATTATCACCCCGTAATTGCCGATTATCATGAAAGAATTGTTGCCGTATTTGATGCCCCAGAGGTCTTTTGGTGTACAGGATGTTTTTTCTCTCCATGTTTTTCCATCGGCAGAAACCAGTATCATGCCTGTTTCCCCTATTGCAACAAAGGTGTTATTTCCATAGGCAATACTGCGCAGGTCGGTTACGTTTCCCGTTGATTCTTCCCTCCATGTTTCGCCATCCTCGGAAACCATGAGGGAGTCGCCCCTGGCTATTGCGATGAAAAGATTTTTACCGAAGGTTATTCCGTAAAGCGATGCCGTGAGGCCTGAAGGTTTCTGCTTCCAGTTCAAGCCGTCTTCGGAAAATATGAGAATTCCGTCGTCCCCTATTATTACAAATTTACTTTTCCCGTATGTTATGCCGCGCAGGTTAGCCTTTGTCCCAGAATTTCGGGGTGTCCAGTTTTTTCCGTCGGCAGAAGTTATTATAGCGCCTTCATATCCTACCGCCACAAAAACCCTGTTTTTATATATGACGTCCCATAATATGTTTTTTGTTCCGGAAGCCTGCTCTTCCCATGATACCATATCGGGTGAGGTCATTAAGAGTCCGTCGTATCCGACTGCAATGAAGATGCCGTTTCCATGGGCAATGCCTCTGAGGTGTGTTTTTGTGCCATGGGACAGGGGTTCCCATCTTTCGCTTTGCGTAGAAATGAGCATTGTCCCGTTTATTCCTGCTGCCATGAAAGTATTATTTCCGTAAGTAATGCCGAGAAGGTTTTCGGATGATTCCGTTTTTTGGGGCTCCCATTCAATCCCATCTGTGGAAACTGTTATCGCGCCGCCGTATCCGGCAGCAACAAACGTTTTGTTTCCGTAAGTTACAGATTGGAGATATTTTGTCAGCCCTGAGCGTCTTTGTGTCCAGCTGGTTCCGTCGGTTGAGGTTACCAGTGTACCATATGCTCCGACTGCAATGAAAATTCCGTTTCCATGGGTGATGCCTCTAAGATGGTGGGATGTTCCCGAAGCCCTGCTTGTCCAGTTTATGCCATCCTCAGATGTGAGTATGGTTCCGCTGTCTCCTACTGCGGTAAAGATATTATTCCCGTAAACCACGCCGTGAAGATATGTTTCTATGCCGGAATTCTGCCGGGTCCACTTTACACCATCCGGGGAGGTGAGTATAACCCCTGAATATCCCACTGCCGCAAAAAGGTTTCTGCCAAATGTTATCCCGTTAAGATATTTTGATGTGTTGGAGGAACGCTGCGTCCACTTTATTCCGTCGGGTGATGTTATGATGGTTCCGTAACCTCCCACTGCCGCATAAGTGTTATTTCCATAAGCTGTTGCGTTAAGGGGCATGGTGGTTTCAGAAACAGCATTTTTCCAGTTTATCCCGTCGGCAGAAGTTATTATCGTTCCCCATTCTCCCACGGCTATAAAAGAATTGTTGCAGTAGGAAACATCGTTAATGTTATTTCCCTGGGGCAAAGGATTTTTCCATTCCCAGACGTCTATTGTTGATGTGAAGGCAGGAAATTCCGTGCAAAAAAAGAGGAATAAAAGAGAGCTTATGAAACAGTTCTTCATTATTTTTATGTGAATATTTTTCATTTGAAACCCCTTTTAAGTTTTAAAATATGTCAAACGATATTTCATCCTCAACAGGGAAACTGGCTGCAGATGCCGGCCAGAATATCTCCTTTTGAAGCATACGGATGCATGGCTGCCAGGTCAACGTCCGATAATCTCCTGCGACAGCCATAACTGCCGAGGAATCCCGCTGCCGGTGCCCTGACTTCTTCGTTTTCAAGGCTGGAGTCGCTGAAAAGGGTTCCAAGTATAGCGCCTTTTTCCACGTAATCTCCCGGCTTCAGTCCATTTTCCACGAAAAGACCGTCAATGGAAGCTCTCACCTCTATCATTTCGTTCATGTCTATCACGGGTTCTTCCATTCCTTCCATTTCACCGGGGAAGAGTCCCAGATATTTCGAGCAGTTGCTGAGCATGCGCAGACCCCGTGAGATTTCATTTTCTGAAAGCAGATACTGCCCTGAAAACTCCATGTCAAAGGCGATTCTTCCCGTGGAGTTCATGAACCTGGCAAGGGTGATTGGCCCGGAAGCAGATTCCATACTGCTTATTTTCATGCCGGGCAAAGCTGCGGCCCGGGCAAAATCTATGATTATTTTGCTCTCCTGCGGCCATGCGCAGGTTACATTAAAGCGGCTCCAGCAGTGCATGTCTATGTTGTGTGTTACGTCCCTGAGCAAGTTTTTGTTTATGGTGAAAACCAGTTGTTCTGTCTCGGTGCCTTCCAGGCTGCCCGGCCATGCAAGGTTCATGTCGTGCTTGCTTCCGGTTTTTGGCTTGCAGGGAAGAGAATCCACGTTAGTCCTGCGTTTTTTCAGTGCCAGGGGATTTATGAAAGGAAGCATCAGGATTTTTCCCCTGACCAGTTTTTCGGATGCAACGGGACAAAATCTTCGAAGGACTTCGCATCCCATGACCTCGTTTCCGTGCTGTGCTGCGTTTATCATGAAGCAGGGGCCGTCTTTACCCGAATCGATTTCCCAGTATGGAAGTTGTAACTGCGGTATTGTTCTTATGCTTACTTCAAGATATTTTTTCTGAATTTCCGCCATTACATTTCACCCCGGAGATTATATGGAAAAGGTTATTCTGCCTGAAAAAAACTGGAACAATTAAACTTACCAGATATTTTAAAACTTATGTTTGATAAATTCAATTATATTTTCTCTAAATGTTGTACCGGCTATCATTTAACGTGCTGGCAATGTACTATCAGTCAGTTTTACAGCAGGGCCCTAATCTGATAAAATTATGCAACGTTCATAACCTTGAATAAAAGGGAGGAGAAAATGGTACATCTGGTTCTTACTCCGGCGGCAGGAAAACGTTTGATAGCAAAGGCAATTGCAATACGTCCTGATATAAAGCAAGCGCTGCAATCCGGAACCGTTGCGATTGTCGCGGGAACGACAAATGGTTACGTTGCGGAAGAGATTTTAATGTCGATAAACCAGGCGGAAGGGTTTTCAAAAGAATCCTTTTTCAGGGGAGTGACCATGCCTCCTTCAAAACCCGCGGACGGAACTGGTAAAGCTGCAGGATGCAGGGTTTTTCCGGGCGACGTTGTTATAGTGAAAGGACGGTGGCAGAAAGGCAGGACGATTTTTGACGTTGCGGATGAAATGAAAGAAGGAGACATAATTCTTAAAGGTGCAAATGCACTTGATATGGCAGGCAGGAGAGCGGCTGTGCTCATTGGAGATCCCCGTGGAGGAACGATAATAGAGGCAATCAGGGCTGTTGTCGGTAAAAGAACCAGGTTGATAATCCCCGTCGGGCTGGAAAAAAGGGTTTCCTCCAGTCTGGACGAACTTGCATTGAAAGTGAATGCTCCAGGTGTGAAAGGACCCCGGCTTTTGCCTGTCACCGGAGAGGTCATAACAGAACTTGAAGCTGTATCCATTCTGTCGGGGACTTCGGCTGAACTCTTCGCTGCAGGAGGAGTCTGCGGAGCGGAAGGAACCGTGTGGCTTGCTGTAAGCGGAGAGAAAGCAAAAGAAAGGAAAATCAGGGAAATTGCCGATTCCGTTTCAAACGAACCCGCTTTTTCAGCCTGAATAATAATGCTTCAGAGAAGATTACACTGAGTACAGTTTTTTCAGCGTTTCAACAGCGCAATCCCCAATCAGCTTTAGAGAATCGGGAGCAAGGCAAGACCAGTTTGCCGTTTCAGTTTCAAAGCCGCCTTTTTTGAAAGCCTGCGCCGTTGGTATATAACCAGCAGAATCATTTGTCATGTGGGCGCAGAAGGTGAAAGGCGCCGGAGATTCAAGCTTGATTCTCAGTTGTTCCTCCACGAATGGTTCTCCGGGGACTCCTACCAGGGCAATGTCTCCAATTCGTATTACCTGCACGGGACATCCGTAATAAGGTTCTTTGGCGAACCTTTCAGACATATCGATGCGCGAGTGTGCGTAGACCCATCTCCATTCTATGTTTGTCTTTCCACTGTCTTCCCAGATTGGTGAAGGATATTTTCTGAGAAGTTCGTGCGCTTCTTCCACTGTCTTTTTTTCAAGGTTTCTTCTTGCAAGTTTGAGTATCCTGAGTTTGCAGGAAAGACTTCCGGAGTCAACCGGCACCATCTTCTCCATTACAACTCTGCGGGCTGTATCCGCAAGTTTATTGCCCATTTCGGTGTAGTTGTCCACGTGCCACGGGTCAAGGTGGTTGTGATGGTGGATATTGCCACAGAAACCGTTAATGACGAGGGCAACGCACTTCTGTCCAAGTGTTTTCTGAACTGCGGAAGCCCATGCTCCGGGCCAGCCTGCGGTAACTGCTCTCTTATTGTATCCGTGCACGGGATGACATGTGTGGTGAAGCAGAGCCGCAATGCGTTCGCTTTTTACGTTGGCAAAGAGTACAACTCCCACTTCTGGGTCAATGGGACCTTCAGAATGCAGTATGTCGGAATTGAACCTGCCCGGGTGTGATTTTACCGTCCCGTCCCTCATTACAAAGCGCCTGTTGAAAGAAACCCTGCCGTCCACTCCCCTGCCTGCCATTATGGTGACAGGTTCAAGATTTTCAATGGCTTTTCCGATTGACTCAATTATGCCTTTGACAGCAACGGGGAAATACCTTTCGTCGCTGCCTCTCAGGTACCAGAGTTCCGGAGGCAAACCCCTGTAATCTTCCGATATGGCTTCATGCCCAAGTGAAGGCGTTGAGTGTGTTTGTGTTGCGTGAAGCATTACCGATTCAGGTGAAAGCCCGTATCTTCTTTTGGCTTCCCTTTTTATTTCGTCGGAAAAACGTTTTGTGATTATGGTAAGGTCCATCTGTACGATGCACGCACGTTTACCGCTATGTTCAACTGCAACAGCTTTGGCGAAGAGAGGATCAACTATTTCCTCCACGGGTCTCAGCCGTCCCACGTCTCCTGCCAGCTGTATGCCTTTTTCCGGAGAGATATCAACTTTTGCTGCACCAGCTTTCCAACCTTTTGAAGGGATATTTTTTTCCATTTTGTCTTTCTCCTTTTTTTCAGGTTTACATATTACCATAACATTATTCTATTTGACAATCAGGGTATCCGGCTCTCTTTGACATTTCTGCAAGCCCCCGTTGCTTGCAGAAATAGAAGCCGCGGGGGCTTGCTTTTTTTTCCCGTCAAGTGGTTAAATATTAGACAATTAGTTAGAAAAGTGATTCTGTAAAAACAAAGGAGAAAAATATGGCTAAATATCAGAAACCGATAGCTGTTCTGGGTGCTGGAAATGCAGGATGCTGCATGGCGGCGGATTTGACTCTCCAGGGATATAAGGTAAACCTTTACCAACCTGCCAGTTTCAAGGATTCTTTCAAGAAAATACTTGATACCGGAAAGATTGAATTTTCAGGAATCAAGGGAAAAGGAACTGCCAGGTTGAACAAAGCCACGCTTGACATAAAAGAAGCCCTGGAAGGCGTTGAGCTTATCAACCTGACAATACCGGCTTTTGCACAGGACTCTTTTTTCAAGGAAATCATCCCTTATCTGAATAACGAACATATCGTGGTATTGTGGGCAGGAAACTTCGGGACCCTGAGGCTGGCTAAATTTCTAAGGGAATTAAAATGCAAATCCAGCCCCCTTATAGCCGAAGTAAATACCATGCCCTATGGAACGAGACTTCAAGGGCCCGGCAGAGTGTTTTTGCCGATAGTTGCACCCTATTTTCTCGTTTCGGCTCTTCCCGCAACCAATACGGATAAGGTTTTCAGGGTTTTGAAAAGCATTTATCCCGAGACTCGTAAAGGTTCAGATATTTTAAGCGTTGCAATGGATAATCCAAATCCTGTTATTCATCCTGCGGGGGTATTGCTTAATACCGGCAGGGTTGAGTATTCAAAGGGTAACTTTGGACTTTATAGGGAAGGCATCACTCCTTCTGTGGGAAAGGTTATAAAAGATATCTACATGGAAGTAGCCGGTCTGGCGAAGGTGCTCGGGCTGGAGGTTTTAAAATACAAAAAGAAGGATTTTGAGACAACTTCAAGCATCATGGGAGTTGCATTCCAGGCCCCGAAAGGGAAAAATACACAGAAGGTCATTGCAGAAAAATTTCCAGGTCCGCACAGCCTGCATGACAGGTACGTTACCGAGGATGTTCCGTGCGGACTTGTACCCATGTCGCTTATGGCAAAAAAGTTTGGAGTCAAGACTCCTCTGATAGATGCCATTATAAATATAGGTTCCTGCGTTTGCGGTGAAAACTACTGGAAGACCGGAAGAACCCTTGAAACTCTCGGCATAGAAAAGATGACGAAAGCTCAGCTTGTGAAGTTCGTTAAAACAGGTAGAAAATAGAATTTTCAAATAGGAGGATTAATGAATTTCAAAAAATGCTTTCCAATCCTTTTTTACATGTCATTTATGCTGGCTGGCAGGATTTTTGCCGAAGATATAAAGGAGAGCGACAAACTGCGCGTTTTGAAAGAAGGAGAACTTGTTTATATACGCAGCAATTTTTCAAACAGGGAAGATATTATTGTGGCAGTTGGACTTGGACGCTGGAATAAGCAGATAAATTTCAGCGGAACATTCCTGGTAGATTCAAATGTTCCCATGTCTTCAGAAATGATAAAAAGTGCCATGGTTATACATGGAACCGGAGACGATGCTCCTGCATGCCATATTAACGGAACTTACATAGGAGGAAACCACGGCGCATCGGTGGGGGTTCAGGTTACCTGTGGCGGGCATGGTTTGACCAATAAATATCTCGGGAGCGAGTGGGAGGATGAGGAAGGAAGAAAATTCTGTCTTATAAGGATAATTGATGAAAACAAGCTTCTTTTTCTTGGGAAAAACAAGTCGGATGGCGTTATCTGGAAATTTGAATCTGCGCGAAGGACGGGCACAACTTTTAAGAACAGTTCTTTTGATAGAACTGTCAACTACACGGAAAAAACTCTGGCTGTCCAGGTATATCCTTCCTGCCGCATAAGGAAGCAGGAGTATCTTATTGATGGAAAAGTTCCGCTTAAGGAAGGCGAAGTTGTTGAATGTGGATGGCTGGATATAGTCGAGGAATATGATATAGTGAACCTGGGTTCCGTTTTGGCAGATATTATTTCCCATCCCGGCGAAGAGAGGAATTTTACGGCAGAACATCTTGATGCCATTTTGAGATACAACCTGCTTTACAGGTTTTTCCCCAACGGTGCAAATGTTGTCTATCACAGGATGAAGGCACTGCAGGAGTTCAATCTGGAACAAATGTTATTTTTCTGCAGCCGGAGACTGGAGATGGGCAAAAAATACAATACCCTTGAGTATTATATCCCTAAAACCCTGACTTTTAAACAGGATAATATCAACTATGATTTCAGAGGCATGCAGGATTATTCTTCCCGGCCGCCCTCCCCTCTAATGTTCAATCCAGAAAAGGGAAACATAACCGACCCTGAAAATCCTCCTGACAGGTTCATTCAATTTCTCGGGAATAAAGATGGAGATAAAACCCTGAGAGAGGTCGGGTTTGCCCTTGGATATTCAATCCTTTACGGTATGGGCGTGCCTTCGGTGAGAATACGCAATACGGGTAATTTCCTTACACTTTACACCACGCAGAAAACTTATCCGTTTGTGGCCGGCAAGAAAATGGGCGGCTTGATGCCTGTGGGCACCGAACTATATTGTGTGGGCTACCGGCAATACTTCAATCCGGGGCATGCAGGCAATGCAACGTGTTTATACTGGAACCGGCAGGAAAAAGATACCGTGGTCTATGTTGACTACCATAAAAAGGTTGAAAAAGACGTGGTGAAACTTCCAGCGGAGATGACAGGCAGGAAAATAGAGGTTATAGAAAAAACGCCTTCCCTGACCATGGATGGGAAAGGCCTTGTTCCTGCGGAAGGAATAAAGATTTCCGTGACTGACAATTATGGGTATGTGGTATTCAGGGTGCTTTAATTTTCCTGTTATTTCTTGCCTGTGAGTTTTTCAATATTCCTGTCGAAAAAAGGATTTTTGCCGCTGACGCTAAGCGGGATGCCGTATGCTATTCTCACATCTTTTCCCAGTACGCCCATTTCCAGCAATGCCTGGCCGACGGTATACATGACCCTGTTGTCGACCCTGTTGTCCATGGCCAAGCTTACGGCGGAACCTATGGCTATTCCGAGGTCCCCTGTGTTGAATACACAGGGATGTTCCGGATGCGCCTTTTTTTCTTCACAACCCGCAAATCCGCACATCCCGCAGGGGGATAGTCCCATGGCCGCTATCTTCGTTCCCATGACAAGCATGGCTTCCGCCGAAAGAATATTTTCAGCGTCCCTGAGGAAGAAATCTGAAAGTCCGTCCCGGCGCACCATTTCTTTCAGCCTGTCCGAAACCTCCCTGATACCGTCTTTCAGCAACAGTGCAATAACAGTATTGTCAACTCCCCTTGCTTTGGGAGCAGTTCTGGCAGCCGTCATCATTTTTTTTGCCACTTCAAGAACGGTATTTTCCCTGATATCATGTTCGTATAATATCTTCATTTTCTTGCTCCCTGTTTTTTCCCCCTGCTGTTTATGGAGTTTCGTCAATCTTGTTCCAGTATTCTGTCCATGTTTCCGAAGATAGCTTCTTTATGCCGTTTACCCACCTTGCCGAGCCGTCATGGAATCCTGCATTAACACCCGTTACATGACTGCTCTTATTCTCTTCCTGGAATTCAATGTCGCTTATCCATGCAGTTTTTTTCCTGGTTTCGGGGAATTCTTCAGAACCCCTTATATAATAACTGCTTGATGATATTGAGCCTGAGATTCCAAAATGCTGTATGCCGTAGTCGTTATTATTATTCTTGTAATATTTCTGGCTGGGACAGTATAAGAGTTGAGTATTCCCCAGATAATCAGGTACGAGATTTCCAATGGAAACCTTGCCTGTCAGTCTCCAAAGGTCGTTTGTTGTTTCTTCTTCCATGAGAGAGGACCAGCCGTGGTTCTGTGCGTACATATGGACCGCAAACCCTATCTGTTTAAGGTTGTTTATGCAGACAGTTCTCCTTGCCTGTTCTCTTGCCCTGCCGAGAACGGGAAGCAGTAATGCGGCAAGGATGCCAATTATGGCTATAACTACAAGAAGTTCTATCAGTGTAAAACCCTTCAATCTTATTTTCATGGTTTTTATCCCCCTCAAGGTCTTGAGTTGCCGCGCCTTACGGGTGAAAGCGGCTCAATCCTGAAAAGCCTTTCAGCGTTGGCGTGGGCTGTATTCTGCAGTTCTGCGTCGGGCAGATTGAGATGCAGGATGAAACGCGGGTGGCACAGGAAACTCTGTACGAGATATTCATCGATTTTTCCTGTAAAACCGCTGTCTGTTCCGAAGAGAATACGGTCTGAATGTTTGATGAAGAAGTTTCTCAATATATTTCTGTCGGAGTTACTTAGAGTATCAGCCCATCTCAGGAAAAATCCTATGCTTGAATCTATATAAAGATTCCTATATTTTTTAAAGAGTTCCTCCAGCTTTTCAAGTCCGAGGTATATCTGGTGGGCTCCTATGAAAGGAATACCCGGGTAACGTCTCACCACTTCCAGTGTTTTTGACAGTACCTCCTGGTTGGAATTGGGAAAAGGTTTGCTTACATTTCCCCCATGGTAAGGGGAAGCACTCATCCTTTGAGTCATATGCCACAGCACTGGCAGTTCTGCTTTTTCAACAATATGGAAAACCTTTGCCCATTCTTTATTAAGCCAGATATCAGGTTTAGCAGCGCCGCTGAGTATAATGTTGTTGTGAAGTTTTAAACCTCTGGCGCCGTACTCCATGGCTTTTTGCATAAGCTCGGGGTCGGGCTTATCGTAAGGCATCCAGTATATCCAGTTGAAATACGGATTGTGGGAAGAGACTTCCCTGCAAACGGGAAACATCTCAGGGTCGGTTATTATGGCTATTATGCCTCCGAGCCGGAAGGCGTCCATCCTGGAAAACCATTCTTCAAGCATCCTGTATGTCTCCAGGTAGGCTGCGGGGGTGAATTTCCTTCCGTAGTGGGTATGGCAGTCGAGCCAGTAGCTTTCGTTTGACGGGAAGTGGAAACCCCATCCCTTTGAAAAGCCGTTATCCATGCTTTCTCTTTCTTTGACATCGGGTGAATAATGATATTTCGGTAAGCTTTTTTCATTTTTCATTGTTTAATCTCCTGAATTGGTATTAAAACATTTGATAAGGGTTCTGTCAAATTTCAAGATTGTTCAGAAATTCCGACATAAGAGTAAGATAGAGGCAGGAAAGCAGTTTCTGTGCTCGAAACAGGCTGCGCCTTTGGCTTCAGCACAGGCAAGAACTACGGTGAAATCTGACCCCGGAGAATTTATCCGGCCGAAGCCTTGGCGAAGGCGGACTCGCCTGCCATACGGCAGGCTCAGACAGCTCCGGGCAAGGTTATAGTCAGAACGCTTGCGCTTTTCACCTTGTCTTGCATCTGTGCTTGCGCACTCGCACGTCAACTCTTTCCCTTCCTCTTCAATAACTTATCATGTGCTTATGTCGGGATTTTAAATTGTTAAACTGCCGGATTGCAGAAAACCTGCAGCAGTTCTCTTCACTGTGTGCTGGAATGTGTGAAATTTTCCGCAGGGTTTTATTTTTGCATAAAAGATTGATGCATGATAAAATGCTTGACGTTGTTCAAAAATGTAAAAAGAAAAGGAGAAAACGAAATGGGTAAACTGGCTATAAACGGAGGAGAGAAAACTGTTAAGAGCAATGTTGATGTGAGGCTGCCTGTAGTGAGCGAAAAAGGTATTGCTGCGGCAGTTGAGTTGATGAGAAAGGGTGAGATTTCCACATCGCCTCTCGTGGATGTATTTGAAAAGGAATTTGCGCAGTTTATCGGAGTCAAGTACGGGCTTGCGTCAAACAGCGGAACGTCTTCCCTTCACCAGGCGCTTTTTGCCGTAGGCGTGTCTGCAGGAGACGAGGTTATAGTTCCTTCATTCACTTTCGTCGCAAGTGTTTCAACGATACTTGCTGCAAGGGGAATTCCCGTATTTTGCGATGTGGATATAGATACCCACTGCATTGACCCTGAAGACATAGAAAGAAAGATAACTTCCCGCACCCGGGCTATCATGGTTGTCCACGTGTGGGGAAATCCGTGCGACATGGATAGCATTCTCAGGATTGCGCACAAACATAAGCTTGCTGTCGTCGAAGACTGTTCGCATGCCCACGGCGCTGTTTGGAAGGGTAAAAAAGTCGGTTCAATAGGAGACGCAGGCGGTTTCAGCCTTCAGGGAAGTAAGATAATGCCCGCGGGCGAAGGCGGAGTGCTTACTACAAACAACCTGGATGTTTATGAAAGAGCTATCGTGTGCGGAAGGGTTGAAAAAATTGATTCTATACCTGCCGGTTCACGCAACAGGAAGGCTTCGATGGGCTTGGGATTCAAACACAGGCCTCATCCTGTCGGCATAGCAATAGCCCTGGAACATCTTCGCGAACTGGATGTGTTAAACGGGATAAGGAATAAAAACGGCAGGTATCTCGATGATGCTATATCTGATATACCTTGTGTTAAGCCGCAGAAGGTATTGCCCGGCTGCGAAAGGGTTTATTCCTATCACTTTGGGAATTATGACAGGAATCTGCTTGGCGGCGTCTCCCTCGAGGTTTTTCTGAGGGCGCTTGCGGCTGAAGGAGTTGGCTGCGGACGTGTAGGGTACGGGAGACTCCATGAAACTGACATTTTTGAGGAAGGAAGCATATACTTCCATGAATGCTGCCTTGGAAGATGTCCCCACAGCAGGCGTCCCGGAGAGTTTGAGAAACCGGACCTGCCAAATACGCTAAAGCTCAGAAGCAGTGCATTTACAATGGCTCCGAGGTTCGAGACCAACTTTGCGGAAAAGCTCGACCAGTATGTGGATGCTTACCATAAGGTTGCGTCATGCGTGGATGAGTTAAAGGCTTACGAAAAGGATAATGCAGATAAAATCAAACCTGTGAATGTGAGTGCAAGAAGTGTCAATCCTGTATAGTAAGTCAGTGAATGCCTTCAGGAAAAGGCAAGGTGTTTCTATGCCATGTTAATGGTCAGACAGGAGTTCTTGAGAGATTATTCATGGCTGGGTCATGCATATTGCCAGGTTTCTTATGTAGTCCATTTTGGCTAACCTGACAGGCATGGGACAGTTTCTTTCTCCGGGGACTTCGAAATTGAAAAGTCCCCTGTAACCTATCACATGAAGGGCTTTAAGGACTCCTTCCCAACAAACTGTTCCTTTACCGTAAGGCAGTATATGGTCATCTGTCTTACCCATATTGTCGGCTATATGCAATGCTTTCAGGGAGTTCCCGGCCTGCATGATAAAATCCGCAGAATCAACATTGTTAATGTTTGCATGTCCCGTATCGAGACATATTCCTGCATTCTCCGAACCCGAAGCTTTAATAATTTGAAGAAGTTCTTCGGCTGTTCGCGTACCGGGAGATGAACAGTTTTCAAGGCATATCACAGTAGAACCTCCCCTGGCAAATTCCGTTATTTTTCTCAGAGCTTCCGCCCTGCGGATAAGAATTCGCTCTGCAGGCCAGCCGGCCGAGGCAAGTAAATTGCCGCCGGGATGTATGACTCCAGCTTCAATTCCCAGGTCATTGAAAAGGTCTATCCATTTTTTTACGTAATCCAACGTTTCGGCAAAAGATTTGTCGCCTTCAGGTGCAATGTCAATCCCTTTTCTTCCTTCCATATCCTCGGGCCTGTAACCCTTGTTCAGCATGCAGAAATGACCCTGTGGAAAAGTTATGCCTTCATCCCGTGCATAATGCCTGAAAGCTTCGCCTGTTTTCAAAGGGTCACCTTCTTTCAACAGGTCGTGTCCGTGTTCTTCGCTCAGTTCAAGGAAACGCCACCCGCGGCTGGCAAAAACCTTCACCATCTCATAAGGCAGAAGCTCCGCCATGTAGCTTGTCCAGATAGAAGGTTTCATATTATTTAACCATTACGTCCCAGTAGCGCGCTCGTTTGTCTTCTCCGTCAGGACCCGAAACTTCGAGCAGGACTACATAGGTTATCCCGGCTTTTTCATAAGTATGTATGGGGTTCTGTTCTGTCGATGTATTGCCGTCTCCGAAATACCATTTCCATGAAGTGATGTTACCGTGTGAACGGTCAAAAAATGCAACTTTACGGCTGGACATATCCACAATCTTAAATGTCCAATCGGCTTCAACAGGCCTGCGCAAATGCTTTTCGAGAGGCATCAGCCTGAAAGGAAGGGCGTCGGAGGCTTGTGCCCATGGTTGAGGTCTTTCACCGGAATATCCCAGGTGGGTAAGGGAGTAAAAAGCGTCGTACCTGTTTTCCCCGTCAAAATCGAGAGTCATCCATGTAATTCCAATCACCTTGTTTTCTTCAAATTTCGATTCAACGCTGTGCTCCGGTCCGTGATATGAAGCAAAATCATAAACCGTGACGTAAAACTCAAGAATTAGCTTGCCGGATTCACCGTGTTTAAAATCGTATGAGTATGCCCAATTTGCTTGGGGGAATTCTTTTATCCATGGCTGGGAACCCCATACGATTGTCCAGTCTCCGTCAATCGGCGGGGTAAATATGTGGTAGTTCTGGGCGTGGTGACCGCTGAACCTGAAATGGGTTTCGGTTCTGTCCGGGATAAGAGGATTGCTTATAAGGTTTCCTCCAGAACGGTCTCCGTCCACGACGATTTCGAAAAGGTCGTTTTTATATCCTTTTGCCGTTCTGGAATCTACCCTTCCAAAATCCCAGAAATTGTCGTAGGCCTCGTATTTGAAGTAAAGCCTGTTCAAACCGCTTACCCATCCAACTGTAACTGAAATATCATAGTCAGCGGGGTCGTTGGGCTTTTTATTTATGATATCTTTGACATGGTCCAGGCCGTAAGTGTATTCAGAAGGAACTATCTTCCAGTCGTCTGTTTTTCCGTCAATGCAGGGTATCATGGTGCGGGGAAACTGGAATACCTTGAATTCCCTTGTGTCTTTTTCAACAGGTTGTTTCACCTGTTGTGCAAAACAGCCTGTTGCGAGAAATAAAAACATAATCACGAATATGAACAAAAAACTGCTTTTCTCTCTTGCCATAGTATCCTCCCGTTGTTTTTATAAATGCATCTTTTCATTAAACCATTCTATTTTTCGGGTGTCAAATATTATTTGGAAAACATTAAATTGCTTTTTAAAAGGTTGGGAAATTAAATTTTGACAATAGAGGAATAATGGTTTATCCTCAACTTGAAAATATAATAGCCTAAATTACAGGAGATATAAAATGAAAATATATGCAAGAATAGTTGCGGGATTTTTCTTGTTCCTGATGACGTCCTTTTGCGTTTCTGGCAACGACATGCTGAAGATTGAATTCTCCAATCTTGCAAGGGTACTCATGTGGGAAGAAACGTCTGCCGGATTTTCCAGCGGAGGGGTGAAGCTCTGCAGCGGAAGGGAAAAAATAGGTTCAGGAGAAAGGTGGATGGATATACTTGTAAAACTTGATACATCAAAAGCTTCTCTGGAAAATACGTCTCTTATGGTGAAGACCGTTGATAAAAACTCCGGGAAAGTATTGACAGGTGCGAAAAAATCCGCTGAGACTCCCGATGCGCTCGTAAGGCTTAATATGCGCAGTTTTGAAAGCGGGGATGCCGAATTGCGGGTTGAATGGCGCGACAGGGAGAATAATCTTCTCGGTATGGGCGTGATGCTTGTATCTGCCGAACCTGTGCAAAAGCTTTCTCCGGGTACCAGGATACCTGTAAAGATTGATATCCCGGAAGGAGCGGAAAACCTTGAAAATTATCCCGTGAGGTTCGGTGTTCCTTTACCGCGGGGCGCAGTATGGGGGTTGGAAGGATTGAAGGTCGTGGATTTACAAGGAAGGGAACTTCCTTCGCAGCTTGAGGCGGCAGGCAGGTGGGCTGAAGAAGGCTCTGTGAAATGGATGTGGATTGATACCCTTGTGTCCGGTAAAAATAATATATACTTGGAAGCTGGAGAGAGAACAGGTGCAAGCAGTCCTGCGACGCCTGTCAGCGTGGAAGCCGCGGGAGAAGTTTTCACTGTCAGAACCGGCGCGGCACAATTCGTGGTGGGGAAAGACGGCTCTCTCGTGAAAGAAGTACGCTACAGGGGAAAAACAGCGGCAAAAGAAGGGACTTCCAGGGGTTTGTATTTAATAGACCAGAAGGGACGTCTTGCTGTTGCTTCGGGTAAGGATGCCGATATCAGGGTGGAATCGCCAGGACCCGTATCCGCTGTTATCAGGATAGAAGGATTCTATAGAACCCCCGAAGGGGAAGAACTGGCTCGCCATATAACGAGGCTTCATTTTTTTGCCGGCAGAGCCGGGGTGGAAGCGGTCCATACGCTTGTTATTACGAGAGATACCAACGAGGTATGGTTCAAAGATATAGGATGGGAGTTTGATATATCCCCCGGAGCTGCACCATCTGCACTTTTCGGTTTATATCCTGCAAACACGAGGGACCCGTCAAAGGGAAAAATTGTCATGGCCGGCTATACAAGGGCAATAGCTGCACGGGAACCTCTGCCTGTTCCGGCTTCTCCTGAGAAAAGTTTTTCGGTTCCGCTGTCGGGGAAAAGCACTCTCAGCATGCTGCAGAAGGACGGCACTTCACTGGGCTTGAGACCGCCGAGGCAGATATACATACACGGCGAAAACTCTTTTGAAATAAAGGATTCAGGAAAAGGCAGTCCTCTTTACAATGGAGAGATGATGGGGGACTGGGCTGCAGTTGCCGGTAAAGATGCTGGATGGATGGTTTCATGCAGGGATGCGGCCGCACAGCACCCGAAAGAATTTGAAGTTTCAGCCGGCCGTTTCAACATGAAACTTTTCAGTTCATCCGGAGGCAAGGAGCTTGATTTCAGGATGGAGTCTCTCATGAAGAACTGGGGTATGCTCCCTAAAGAGAAAATAGCTTCCCATTACGAAAAAAATCCCGAAGCCCTAAATGAGTACCTGGATTTTATAATCAAGCATACAAACAATGCAACAGGCTGGTCCAAAACTCACGATTTACTCCTTGCTCCTTTTGAGCCTGCATCGAACCCGGGCATGCTGAGCCTTCTCCATTCCCGGGAGGTTTTCGGCCATGTTGACCCTAAATGGATAAGGGAGACAAAGGTATTGGGCCCCATGCATCCCATGGATACTGAAAGGTTTCCACAGGAGGAAATTCTTATAAGGAACATGTTCTGGGGCATGGTTAAACAGGGAGCGGGCTGCGAGGCCGGAGGTTTCATAGACTACAATGTCGGACCTACATGGATTATCCATAACCTCAAGAGCGGCAGTTATACAATTCGTTCGGACAGCTGGTACCTTTATGCCAGGTCTGCCGACAGGGACTTGAGAAAATTTGCGCAGGGAGCCAACCGTGTTTTCATGGACGCCAATATCTCCCACTGGAATGGAAAGGGCAAGACGCTCGGCCTCCTGGTGGGAACTCCTTCCGGACCGGGAAAGCAGTCGAACAGGTCCCGCAAAGCCGATCTGCCACTTTACTGGGAAGGAGAATCCGACAATAATTACGAGCTTACCACGGTATTCAATTTTGACCAGGCGCTGATTGATTATTACATGACGGGATACAGGCGGTCAGGCGATATAATGGAGAACTTTGCCCGCGCGGTTGAAGAAAACCTTACTGTTAAAACAAAGCACTGGAGGGTTATCCTTGCAGTGCGCCACATAGCCCAGGCTTATGAATTTTCCTGGAAGCCGAGGCTGAAGGAACTTATATACGAGCTTACCGACCGTTATATATATGACCCGGAGAGTCCCGTTCTTCTTTCCAAGGCAAGGCCTCACAGGAGTTCAACCTATAAAATGGAAACGGACGGAGACGTATTTGTCGAACTTTACGAACTGCTGGGAGACAGGCTTTTTCACAGGATGGCAAAAACAATAGCAACGTTTGAATGGGAGAATAAAGGGCTGGTGATAATGAACGGAATTTCAAACCGCTCTACCGGTCTGCTCGGCCATTTTCTATGGGAGGAAACAGGCAACCTGTGGATTGCCGCCGAGTTTGACCATTCAAGGCGCAGGCTTGTGGGGTTGCGCCTTGTTGACGAGAAGGAAGGAAGGGTCATGCTGCCCTGTGTTTCCACTGTGCCGGGATGTTTCAAGGGACTCTCTTTTGCCATGGATGTCCTGACCCGTATGCAGGAAGAGAAACGCGAAACTTCCTCATGGATAACGTTTATTGCAGATGAAACTCCGGTACACCTCTTTTTCAACAAGCCGGGAGAAACAGTCAATCCGGGACATAATGCGCCTCTCAGGGAGGGAGAAACCTCAATGAATGTTCTGATAAGGAATATGTCGGCTGAAATTTCCGGCGGCAGGAAAGAAAACGGTGTTTTAAAGCCCTGGACATCTGGCAGCAGCGTGATACTGAAACCACATACGGTTTTGCGATATATCTTTATGGGGCATGATTTGCACAGGATAACCGAAGAGCAGAGAGGTTCAAGCGGAGTGGTTAAAGTAAATATTCCCAAGGACGCTCCGGGCGGAGTTTACGAGCTGGAACTTAATAAAAAAGGCGAGTATACCGTTCTCACGGATAAACATGAACCGCTTTCGCTTTTTGCTCCCGGCGGCTGGACATGCCCTCCCATGAATCCTCCTGTAAGGGTTTACTTCAACGTTCCGGAAAAAACGGAAAATGGAAGGATATTCTTTGAGAAAGAAACGCGTCTTTTCACTCCTGAAGGAGAGCCTTATCAAAACGGAGAGGCAGTATTCGGCTGGGTGGAAAAGCTTCAGGAAAAGCCTGGACTCTGGAGTTTTGAAAGCATTGACCCGGGCAAGATAAAGACTGAAAACCTGCCCGGATTTTTCTCCATGGGAACTCCCGATTTTTACATGGAGAGTAAGTGACCTTACAAAAGGCGGTAAAAGCCTATCTGTATCGTTAATGTCTTTTCCCTTTTTGGGAGAATTTTGGTTGAGGGGAAACCGGTTGCAGAAAGAGGTAACAGGGTTAGGAATTATATCAAGTTATTTATTTCGTTCGTTTCAGATAAAAAACGGGGAGGGATGAAATGGGAATTAATCTACATGCTGCGGCGAGAGGATTGACTTTTTTATCTGTATTATTAATTTGCGCATCCCATGTTCATATGCCTGAAGCCGTGGCAGGAAACCAGGTGATAAAAATGCCTTTAAACGAATGGAAATTCAGCTCAAGAGGCAATTTTCAGGGCCGTATTGACCGCAGGAATCTCTACCAGATTGTCCATCCACAGGAACCGGCAAGTTCGGGAGATTACGGCAGGATAGAAAAAGAAGTTATTCTGCCTGAAGGCATGAAGCCTCCATATACACTTCGTTTTTATGTCAGCGACAATATATACGGGGAAGCGCAGTCGGGTGTGGTTGATATAAGAAAAGACCACAGGTTCAAACAGGTTCTTATTGACGGGAAAGTTGTCTGGTCAAAGGATATTTTCTTCAATACTCCTCTAAGCAACCCTGAATATATATGTCTTGATGTAACACAGCATGTAAGTAGCGGGCGAAAATTTAAACTTGCTTTCCAGCTTCGGCAGGAGGTTGACAGTTCGGTAACAATGCCGGGAGACAGGATAAAACTTGGAGTTTACGCGGGAACAACTACTCCTTTTACGCCTCTCCCAAAAGAAGAATATTCCACGTGGAGTTACTGGGGAGATTTTGAGATTATTTCGGGGAATATTGAAAGTATTGATAAGAAAGTCGTTCCATGGCAGTCTCAACTGAAGGTAAGGGAACCTCACCTTGAATACAGGGTGACCCCGGTAAATACGAAGAATTTAAGCCTGAAGGTTGAAAACCGGAATTTGCTCTCCGGCAAATGGTCGTGGCCCGTGAGCCAGGGCATTCCCATGCCCATGGGGGCTCTGAAAGATGTTTCAAAGATGGCTCTTTTAGATTTCGAAGGCAGACAGTCTGCGGCGGATTTCGTTCCCTTGAACCGCTGGCCGGACGGCAGTTTGAGATGGGTGCTTCTGGACACTAACTTGCCGGCGGGAACTTCGGGCATCTACCAGTTGCGCTACGGGAATAACGTAAGAGCTACAAAAGTTTCTGTCAGAAACGAGGTAAATACCACTGCTGATAAATGGGAAATGGAGAATGGGATTGTCAGAGTAAAGTGGATTTACAAAGGCGGAAAGCCTGACAATCTCGAGATTGGACTTGCGGGAGGTAAAACAATAATCAGCGGCCAGTATCCTTACATGGAATCGAAAGGCAGGAATTTCAGGGCGGTATGGAAAAAAGGTAAATGGATTTCAGTTTCGCCCCTGAGAGCTGAAATGGAAGTTGAAGGAGAACTAATTAGCGATGACGGATACCGTTACGGTTCATGCCGCATGAGGATAGCCATGCATGCAGACTCGCCCCTGCTCAGGGTACTCTACACGATAGTTAACGAACTTG
>DAOQVZ010000028.1:0-21606 GCA_035341815.1 bacterium | reverse complement strand
TCGGTTTCTGTGAGAGAAATATCTTTATGAACTGGTACAATTATTCGGGTGTCATGATATCTTCAGGCAGCGGGGATCCCTCAGACGGTGATTTTGTGCAACTGTATGAATCCTCTGCCGCTTTGCCTGATTGGACAAAGAAAGAAATCGACCTTTTCCCTTATGCCGGGGAGATTGTATACATAGCGTTCAATTACAGGGGTGACTTTTCACACGCCTGGCTTATTGACGCATTTTGCGTCTCAAGCTCTTTCCTTCCGGGCGATATCAACGAAGACGGGACGGTGGACATTTCCGATGTGATTCTTTGCCTGAGGATGTCCATAGGCCTTCCCGTTACAGTGGAGAGCGTCGAGTACCCGGCGCCCTATGAGAACGGGTTAATCCAGCGGGCGGATATTAACCTTCAGGATGGAGTCAACATATCAGACGTTATCCTCATACTGCGCAGGTCCATAGGGCTGGATTAAGAACTCTTCTTTTCAATCCACCAGTGGAGGATATTTGTTCTGCTCTGTTTGTAAGCGTGGGAAGACTGTATGAGAAGACGCTCTTCTCTCTTTTCACTGCCAAATCTGCCCGTAACAAGGTTGTTGGAGTAAGCACCGATACCTGCCTCTTTCATCCTGAGGTATATCCCTCTGTCCCAGTTGATACCGTCTTGCGACGAGTATAAGACGAGATTGCCTCTCATGGGATAGTCTCTGGAGTTCCCGCTGCGCCCGTGCAGGAAATATGAATCTCCTAGTCGCGCCATCTGGGGGTTGCGTATCCTCTTTTCCAAGCGGGTGGTTTTTACCTCCGACCACGTATGGCCGAGGTCTTTACTGATTACGTAATCAAGGCGGCTTTCATCTTTTATGTTATAGACATATGCAATGAGGCTTCCGTCACCTAAAATCTCCATGGTTCCGTATGCCCTGCCGCAGGTATCAAAAGGAAGAATGCTCCTTGTAGAAAATGTTTCTCCGTTATCCGTGCTTACATGGAGAAGGTATTTATCTTCCCCTCCTTTTCCAAGCCATACAGGGTTGTGAAAATGGAGTGCGAATATCGTGTTTTCATGGTATATTGCATCGTAAACGCGGCCTTTTTTATCGCTTAAATCTTTTGCTTCGCTCCATGTAAGGCCTCCGTTTCTGCTGCATATATAGGTTGGATTGAGATGTGGTTCCCATCCCGGGAACTTTGAAATATCGCAGATAAGGTTGAAAAGGATAATCGTTCCGTCGGAAGCGGCTATTGCTTTTTCGCACATGGCCGACCGGCCTGTTCCGGATTCAAACATTTTTTTTGAATAGTCAAGGATATGGGGTTCGCTCCATGTGTAACCCCCGTCTTCCGAACGCTTGTATTCCATCCACCCGGCTCCTGAATGGCCTGCAAAATGTCCTTCCCTGTTATCTCCGGAGCAGTTAGGATAAAATGCAAGTATTTTTCCGTCCTGGTATTCTACCAGGGCGTGTCCGAGATGTCCGCTCCTGCCTCTTTTTGAATGGTCCACGAAGATTATGCCTTCATTCGGCGGGTCCGGCGGTATTATCCTGAAATTTTTCAATAGCATTATTTACCTCTCTTTTCATGTTCAAACATTTCCTGGTTATATGTTAACCGCCGCGCTGAAATTGTCAAGCATTACCAATAATTTCAGAACAATCCGGGTTAATGTTGTAAGCCGGTTAACGGCAAACAGAATGGAGGTTTACGGGCATGAAAAATAATCAACTTGAATTCCCCCCGCAGCTTAAGTGAGCTTGCATCGCTGCTAACGCCTTAAAGAAGCTGCTGGGGTTAACAGTCGGGTTAACCTTTCAGAAAGCTGAAAAAAGCAACTTTATCTTACCATAAAAGCAATGTTTTGTAGTCGTAATTCTCATCCACATAATAGACAGTTTTATTGACTGCTGCGGTAGAAGTAGAATGTACCTTCGTCACTTCAATAAACCTGTTTTTAGTTGCATTTTCCACGTGGCCGTCAAGAAAGAGAAGGTTGGTATTGCCGTTGTGCCTGAAATGGACCTTGCCCAGCCTGCCAGGGGCTTCTCTCCAATCGGCTATTACGTACTGGTTCCTGTAATAGGCGTGGGAGGGAGCAATCTCAGCTGTTATGCTGTCACAAAAAATCCAGAAAGATGAAACGCTCTTTCCTGCCATCTCGAGTTTTTTGGCGCTAAAATAACCGTTGGTATCTGCGTATCCAACAGGAAAATAGGTTTTCCTGGCTCCGTAGACAGCATTAGGGAGAGCAGGGTCGTACTTATAAGGTTTTTCTGAAGGGCAGACTATCACATCGGTGGATATATAAGGCCTGTAATGGCTGGCATAGAGGTAACTGGACCACCATCCGTCCCAATCCTGCATGTACATTGAAACCCCCACCCCTACCTGTTTAAGGTTATTCATGCAGGCAGAACTTTTTGCCCTTGCCCTTGCCTTGCTCAACGCGGGAAGAAGCATTGCCGCCAGTATTGCTATGATGGCTATAACCACGAGGAGCTCTATGAGGGTGAATCCTTTATCATAAAGAGATTTACCTTTACTTGTTTTTTGCATCTTTTTCTCACCTCCGTTTTTCTGATTGCCTGAATACTCTTAATAAGAACTGGCAGGGTTCCTCAAGGTACATGGATTGGCAGGGAAGCAATTTGGAAAATCCGACTGATACAACCACCTGTAATAAACCTCATGGACATAAGAAGAAACCCATCTTGCATGCCCGTCAACATAGAGTGCGTTTACCCCGAACCAGTCATGCTGGTCGTGTCTTTCCCCCATCCTGAGATTCTCGCTTGCGGCATCCCATGCCGTGTAATACTTTCTATCAGCCATTATGGCTGTATCCGGATGAGTCTGCAGATTAAGCCCGTAAGCATAAGCGTAAGAACAGGTTGAACTATTAATGACCCCTGTCTGCAACGGTTTGTGGGTACTGCTCGGACAGATAAAAATATCATAGTCTGTTACATACTGGGTAGTTTCAAACTCATTGAAATCCGGGTCTGTCTGGCCTGTCAGCAGTGCCAGTGACCTGTTGGTCTTCGATGCAGCAGCTTGGGTTTCCCTTGGTTCAAGCACGGGAAAATGCTGGTTCCAGTCCTGTGCGTATATGTGAAGAACCAGTCCGAGCTGCTTGAGATTTGTCAGGCATACCCCCCTTCTTGCCTGTTCCTTAGCTTTTGCCAGAACAGGCAGGAGCATTGCCGCCAGTATTGCTATGATGGCTATAACCACGAGAAGCTCTATGAGAGTAAAACCTTCATTCTTTTTCATTTCTTTTCACCTCCTTTCCCTTCTCGTAAATTTCCCTTGCGGGCTTTGCATGCAAATGATATAACTGAATATTTATTTTGTCAAATTTTTTTTCGAGACTTATTGCAAAATTGGTAAGAATAAAATTCCCGGATGCTGGTGAAATTCATACTAACTATAGATATTTACAGGAAGGGGTCTTATGATAGAAAGGCAGGATGCTGCGGGTTGCAGAAAAGCAGGATAAATATAGCATTGCCATGGGATATTGCATAGGAAATCCTTTTTGAAGGTGCAACCGCTTTTGTTATATAATATTACGGTTGAGGAAAATATTAAGTTGACCGAAAGGTATTTGAAAAATTTTGCAAATGGATAATCCAATGGTTCTTCCCAGTTCCGGAAAAGTATTGCCCACTCCGCAGCAGCTTGAATGGGCAGACTGTGAAATAGGCGTTATCATACACCTTGACCTCCAGGTTTTTGAACCTTCTTACAGTTTCAGGAAAGAGCCGGGATATACTCCATCTCCTTCCGTTTTCAACCCGTCAAATCTTGATACCGACCAGTGGCTTGATACTGCAAAGTCCGCCGGCGCAAAATATGCCGTTCTTGTAACCAAGCATTTTTCCGGATTTTCGCTGTGGCCTACCAAAGCACACGGGTTCAGCGTTTCTTCGTCTCCCTGGCGCAAAGGCAGGGGAAATGTGGTAGGCGATTTTTTCAGGTCATGTGAAAGATACGGCATAAAGCCGGGGCTTTATTACAATGCGGCATATAACGCATACAGCCGGGTTTATGGAAAGGGGAGGGTTCTTTCGGGCAGGGATGAAGAACAGAGAGCGTACAATTATCTGGTTGAGAAACAGCTTGCCGAACTGTGGTCGGAATACGGGGACGTTTTTGAAATATGGTTTGACGGGGGACTTGTTCCTCCTCATCTCGGAGGCCCGGAGATAATTCCTCTTCTTGAAAAATTACAGCCCCGCGCCGTCGTTTTCCAGGGACCTCCCGGGTGGCCCTGTCTTATTCGCTGGGTTGGCAACGAAAGGGGAGAAGCTCCTTACCCATGCTGGAGCAGAACTGATATGCTTTCTTCAGACGATGGTATGACAGAAAGGGCTGACATGGCGGGATCTCCATTCGGGGCAGTGTGGGCTCCTGCTGAATCCGACATGCCCAACCGCCATCAGGATAAAGCTTTCATGGGAGGGTGGTTCTGGCGGGAAGGCGAAGACAGCCTGCTGTATTCTCTCAGTCATCTTGTTGAACGGTATTATAGATCCGTGGGACGCAATACCAATCTTCTGCTCGGCATGGTTATAGACGACAGGGGGTTGGTTCCCGAAGCTGACAGGAAGCGTTTTTCCGAATTCGGCAGGGAGATTGGAAAGTGTTTTGGCACTCCTCTGTGCAGCACTTCCGGCAAAGGAACTGTTTTTGAACTGTATCCGTTTTCAGGGCCTTTCAGCCATGCCGTTATCATGGAAGATATTTCAAAGGGAGAAAATATACTCAGGTATACTGTTGAAACTCTGTGCGGAAAGAAATGGCTGGAAATAGCCCATGGTTTGAATGTTGGCCACAAAAGGATTGAAAAATTTCCTCCTGTCTGCGCTCCAGAAGTACGTCTTACTGTCAGGGAATCCATTATAACCCCGGTAATCAGAAACTTTGCCCTTTTTCGGTAAGCAAGAATGCTTACTTTGCGAACCTTATGTATCCTGCTGTTTCAAGCTGGTTTATCTTGCCGCCGGTTGCTACCCAGGCAAACCATCCGTTCCTCTTCCATACTCCCATGTTGAATGAAAGCTGTCCGGCTTCTTCGGGCATAAGTCCTATTGATGCAAGGGGTATTTTCATTTCCGATACCCACACCATGTTTTCAGCGTCCTGCATTATTGAACAGCATTCTACGGATTTTTCTATTTTTTCTGCTGCTTCGTGGGGCATTCCGTAAATATTTTTCAGCTCGCACTTTCCTTCGGGACGCACCCAGAAAGAGTATATGGGCCCGGTGGGCATATCGTCTATCCACCATCCCCAGCTGTGTCTGCCGTGCTGTGTTTCAATGGCGATTTCAGAAATGGGCAGGTGGTTTTTCATCCTGGACGGCATGCTTTCCATGTAAGGGTCGGCTGCGTGCATTGCTGCAACGTAAAGATTAGTGTCGTCGTAAAGTATCCATGCGTAGCTTTCAGGACCCTCTTTTTGCTCTCCGGTGTGATATTGTTCTATGACCATGGCATTCTTTTTATCAAGTCCCAGCCATTCTTCCCTGTCAAGTTTGCCGTCTATCTTAATGGGAACGGAGGCTTTCTTGATGGTATACTCAAGCGCTTTACTAACACGTTTATGGGCCGCCTGCGTTTTTGCAATTTGGTCTATTTCTTTCCATTCTGTCCTGTAATACTTCCCTATATCTTCTTTTTTCCTTTCCACCGGCCAGCTTGCCCTGAACTCGTTATCGTAAACACCTATATTCTTAAAAGCCGCAGGTTCATAATCTGTAGTCCCGTAAACAGGGGAGCCTTTTCTTATCCTGAAATCCATATCCTGACTGTTGATAAAGAGAGGGTCTCCTGCTTCCCAGTTGTTGCGTATGGTATTGTCTTCCATGATACCCGGCGCAACGCTCAGGAAAGGTCCTCCGTTGTTAACGTTGTGTTCTATGACATTGCCCCCGGCCCATCCTATCATCTTATGCCCTGACAGGGAATTGAGAAGCTGGGGATACCTGTAACTCCACGGCGGCTGTTTGTATTTTATCGCGTTAAGCCCGTTGATATAGCTCAAAAGCATGCCTTCTTTCGGAGTTTCGTTATCCATGTCGTTAAAAAGGAATGCCCTGTTGCCCTGGGATACGGCCCTCTGTTCCGGATTGACAAAGATGTTGTTTTCAATCCGGTTATCAGGTTGAGGGTTGGCTATGCCGTTTGGAACGAGGTAGAAGAAATTGTCAGTGACGGCAAAACCTCCATTGAGGGAATCTACGTGTATGGCGTTAAGTCCCCCCGGAATATTCGGTGATGAGTGGTAGCTAATGTGGTGGAAAAAATTGTTCCTTATAATGTTGCCCCTGTTTTGCAGGCGCCATGCCCCGCTGTTTATATATATGGTTCCCATTTCCCTGGCTTCATGGGGAACGTCATGGAGCTCGTTAAATTCTATCACGTGGTCGTTTGAACTGCCTTCCCTTTCGGAAGCGCCCCGTATATATATGGCATGATGGGGGCTGTCATGAATAAGGTTGTGGGATACCCTGTGGCCTGTTCCCATGAGAAGCGCAGCGGGGCGGTATCCGCCGCAGAATCGGTTAAAATGGTGTATGTGGTTATTTTTCACCAGGTGGCCTGAAGGAATAAGTCTTTTATGGTCTCCGCCGGCAAGCAGAACTCCCCCTTCGCCCATGTCGTACATGTCGCAGCCGAATATACCGTGGTTCCATCCTCCCTTTATATTTACCGCATACTGCCCTGTATTTCTTATAACACAGCCGGCTATAAGGTTGTTTTCTCCTCCTTCAATCTCTATGCCGTGGGTCCATGTGCCTTCAACCGTAACGCCTGCCAGGGTTACATGCGAGGCGTCGTGGAAGCTCACCACCGGCTTGTCAAGGGTAGTAACTATAACCTCGTTCCTGTTTATATCTTCGGGCGGCCATAAATAGAGTATGCTTTCATCCCTGTCGAGGTACCATTCGCCGGGACTGTCTATCTCGCTCAAAAAGTTATACGCGTAATAAGGACCGCCCTGCTGGTAAAGGGTGTTGTAAAGAGGGTATTTTTCCCCCCACCTGGTATCCGGAGCCGTTTCTATCATCTTCTTTTTCGTGTCAAGATTTGTCATCTTCACGTGTATCATCTGGTAAGGCATTGTCTCGGCAAGATACCCCTTGATCCAGACCTCCTTCTCGTCCGTCCACCTATTTGGCCTGTCTCCCGAGTAGATGAACATGTTGTTCTGGAAAGGCTTGTTGCGAAAGACCCCGTCGCCTTTCGGGTCGGGTATTCCGGCTATCTTTACATAACCGGTGTTTGGCCAGCGCGCCAGGGTCATAATTTTGCCGTTGAAGATGACCTCCAACGCCCCGGGTCTGGCTATTTCTGTCGGACTGTGTCCGCCCCTGTTGAGGAGTTCTCCGTATTGAGTTATGCCTGCCGCTTTCAAATCTGCCGTCCAGACCCTGCCCCGCGCTTCTTCAGGTAGTTTTTTAAGAATATCCGGGTTTTCAAGCAGAGTGAAGTTCTTTACCTGTCTGCCCCCTATCAGCCGTACCTCTTCCCCCGGGTTACTCCTGTATACCGCGGGCCGGCTTTCCGTTCCGGAATCTTCTTTCCCCAAGGCAATTCCTTGGTCAAGAAAATAGTTGCCACCCCTGATATATACCGCTATCCCTCCTGCCGGCATGTTTCCTTCCTTTATATTCCTTACTTCCTTCTGCGCCCTTTTTATTGTCGCAAAAGGTTTTTCCATGGTTCCGGGGTTGGCGTCGCTGCCATTTACCGATACATATATTGCTTTACCTGGTTTGTTTATCCGTTCTGCCATCAGCTGGTCTGCGCTTTTCCTTGCTGGCGTCCCGTCGGGAAGTCCTTCTATCTCTTCCAGCCTGTTTCTCAGCTCCAGCCGGCGGGTTTCATGAGGATTCAAAGAAGATTCCTCCTTTATCAGGAGTTCTTCGTATAATTTCCTGGCGGAAGAGTAAATCTTTTCAGCTTTATAGGTATCGCCTCTTCTTAAAAGGGCGTTGAATATATGGTGCCCGGTTGCATTGCTGGTTTTTGTTATCTGTCCGTAAAGTTGCCTCGCCGTTTCGTAATTTTCCTGCTCCATGTATACTTCAGCTTCCCTGAAAAGTCCATATATACGGTAGTACGCGGTGAGCCCTGGTATCGCGTAAATTTCCGCGTATGTACTGTGTGCGTTCGCGTAATCCTTCTCCTGTATGTAACTTTCGGCTATGTTGAAAAGAGCCATGGGTTCCCCGTAATCTATCCCGGGGACGTTTTTAAGTTTTTCATATTCCGCCCTGGCAAGTTTATAGTTGCCCCCTTTAATAAAAGCATCGGCGGAACTGAACAGGCGGCTGATGCTGTCTGCCTGTCCTTTCCCCAGTTTTTCTATCTCTTGCGCACTTAAAACCCTGTTGTATATGACAATCTCATCAATATCCAGTATGATGCTTCCAACGCCTGCTTTTATATATCCTATCTTGAAAAAATCACCTTCTTCCGATGGAACATAAGGTCCTTGGTACTGTTTGCTTCCTGCCGGCATGCCGTTAAGGTAGGTCTTCATTTCTCTGCCGTCCCAGGTAGCTGTCAGGTGTTGCCACACGCCGTCAGGCATCGAAAGGTATGAATGTACTCTCGCGATACCCGGTGGTTGGCTTCCCATGAAGAATTCAAGGGAGTGTCTCTGGTTGTATACCGTAACCAGCCTCCATCCTTTCTGTGAGCCGTTAGAAGTTGCCATGATTGCGCCGTCCGCTCTTTCAGGGGCTGCCTTACGGTGGTGACTGATGCTTCCCTGGCCGTTTTTGCGGAACCATACCTCCACGCTGAACTCTTTATTTTCAATGTCCACCGGACGTCCCTGGTACCAGCCTCTGTCAATCCTTACCGCACTTTTCCCCGGCCACCTGCCTTCTATAACCTGCAGGTCGTCTATCTTTTCTTTTCCCGAGGGAAAAGGCACGAAAGTCAAGTCCGCACCGCTGCCTTTAAGCTCCTTTATAATGCTCTTGCTGTCTTTCACATCTTCAAATGTATAATGCCTGGCAACGCTTCTGTCCTGTTTCAGTCCATCTTTTCTTTGCAGCCATCCTGAATGGTCGCCGATGTCTGCCCGCAAAAACATGGCAAGCAATCCATGAATAACAAAAATGTATTTTATGGTTTTCATGAGAGTGCTCCTTTTGCAGAGCTCCCGCGGGCATAGTTCGTGTTTTTCTATCCCCTCCGAAGCTTCAGCCTGGTGCTTGGCGGATAAGTCTGTAAAGGCGCGTAAATCCGCATTCATAAAAACTTCCCCGCTCTGTTTTATGCAGTCCTGATTCGGTTCTTCTTTTTTCAGCTTCATTTTGACAGGAAATTTTTCAGTCCCTTTGCAAGAGCCTGCTTTCTTTTCGATATCATTTCAGAGGGAAGTTCACGGTATATATCCGAAATATCTCCCCCTTTTTCCTCCACAAGCCTGCCGAATTGCCTGGCGGTCAAAACATCTCCTTGTTTCAGTCCGAGCTTTTCGCACCATCTGCGGTCCAGGAGAAGGTTCCACTCGTTTTTGGACCTGGGAGCCAGCGGGCGGTAAGACGTGTCTATGGTATCAATGCATCTGTTGTTCACGTTGTATTTGCACGGAGAACATATGGTATCGGCTCCGAGTTCGATGCAAAACTTCTCATCGGGATTATTGAAAACTGTTTCAGCTACTTTGTGTACCGCGTGTCCGAAGGGATGCGGTTTGAACTCAATACTCTCGTATCCGAAAGATATTATTATATCAACCAGGTGATGAGGTTTTATCGATAAACTTAATTTATCATCCATGACAGCTCCTTTGCCATTATCTCCGGCATTTTATGCGGGGCATTATACGCATTATCATTACTCTCCTATTGCATTATATCACGGGCAGGTACATGTGCCAACAGGCGCCTTTTCCTGAACCTTTATTTGACATTGTACAACAGGGTGATTTAATATAAAAGAGGCCGCAACTCTGCGGGAATTGACAAAATTATGTTACTGAAACGAAATTTGAGAAATTTAAAAGTTTTGAAGAAAATCGCACGAAAGCGCAGGTTGTTATACGCCTTGCTTGCCATTTTTGCCTTTTTGAACCTGTTTATCTTCTTGATGCTGCCTTCAATTTTCATAAATAGTGTCGAAAAAAAACTTGCCGGAAAACTCAAAAGAAAAGTTACTCTGAACAAGGTTCATATTAATCCCTACTCTTTTTCCGCAAGGATTGAAGGATTATTTATCCATGAACCTGACGGGAAAGAGATTTTTTTCCACTGTGATTCAATTTTCCTGGACATCAATATTAAATCTGTCTTACGCAGGGCTCCGGTAGTCAACGAACTGACAATAAAAAGGCCTTATGTAAATATTTTGCGAAAGGATGAATCTCTCTACAATTTTTCAGACCTGGTAGTAAAAAAATCTTCTACCGGGAAACCCATGCGGTTTCTCATAGGTAATATCACCATTGAAGAAGGCAGGATAATTTTCAGTGATAATCCCAGGGAGAAAAAACATCTCGTGAGAAGGATGAATATCTCTTTGCCTTTCATATCCAACCTGCCTTCCTTTATCAATACCTATACGGCGCCGTCTTTTTCGGCAGAAGTCAACGGGACCCTTTTTGTCCTTAACGGGAAGACCAAGCCTTTTTCCGATTCGCTTGAGACCTATTTTGATGTAAGCATCAGCAAGCTTTCCCTTCCGGAGTATATTTCCTACGTGCCTGTACCCATGAAATTTAAACTTCTTTCGGCATATCTGGAAGGAGAAATCCGCCTTTCTTACGTTCAGTCTGAAAGAAAGGAATCGTCTATGTCAGTCAATGGGAAACTTCTCTTTACAGATGTTGCAATCAGCGGTATGAAGGACAACCCTCTGCTGAAGATTCCCGGGATTGACATAGGCATTTCTTCCCTGGAATTATTTTCGCGCCAGGCGGAGCTCTCACACATTAAAATTACGTCTCCAAAGGTCATGCTGGCAATAGAAAGGAAAGTACAGGCCGAAAAGGAGATCTCTCCGCCTCCTGCAGCCGGAAGGCGTGAAAAGAAGCAGGATACGGGTACCCCGCCTTTTATTTTCAAGGTTGAAAATATTGCAATTTCGGACGGCAGATTTTCATTTGCCGACAGAAGGCTCGATACACCTTTCGACACTGAATTGAAATCGGTCGAACTTGATATTGCCGGGCTATCAAACATAAAAGACAAATCAGCCCGGTTTGAATTTTCTGCTGAAAGCGAGTTGAAAGAAACCCTTGCTGTCAGCGGCGATATCAAGCTCAATCCTTTTTTTTCACAGGGAAATGTTGAACTTGGCCGGATTATTGTTAAAAAGTATGCTCCATATTACGGAAGCCGGGTTTCATTCAGTGTTGGAGGCGGGCAGGGTTCAGCTTCGGGGGGCTACAGATATGTTGTCGGAGAGAATAAGCCCGGGTTTTCTTTTTCCGGCATATCCGTTTCGCTTAAGGGACTCAAGGCGGACAAAAAGGAAGGCGGCACTTTTCTGGAAATTCCCTTATTGAGCATTCTCAAGACAGATGTGGACATAACGGGAAAAAAGATTACTGTGGGCAGCTGCCGCGGGGAAAAAATTTCCCTCAGGGGAACAAGGGGAAAAGACGGGAAAATGGATTTTCTCCCTCTTGGTCCGGTGCGCATGGGAGAAAAAAAACCTGCAGAAAAGAGCGGCTCCGGGAAATGGAATTTTTCAGTTGGGAACATGGAATTGAGCGGCAGTTCATTCCATCTAACCGACAATTCTCCGTCCGACCCGGCATATATTGCCGTTGACAGTTTTTCAGCAAAGATTGCAGATTTCGTGCCGGGCACTGAGAAGAAAAGCCCGTTTGAATTATTTTTCCTGTTGAATGAAAAAGGCAAGGTTGCAGCGGACGGCTATTTCATAATGAATCCTTTTTCTGCTGCGTTTCGTGTGGATACATCCAACCTGCAGGTTATGCCGGTACAGCCTTATATTGCGGAAAAATTGAACATATCAGTTACAGGAGGCAGCCTTTCGTCGGAAGGCACGGTATCTATTGCAAAGCCAAAAGATAAGAAAATCATGCTGGTTTACAGGGGAGATGTTTCAGTTAAGGATTTCGAATCGGTGGACAGGCAGTACGGGGACCCTTTCGTCAAGTGGGGAAGGCTCTCCCTGAAACAGATGAGCGTGGGTGTCAATCCATCCGGTACAGCGGTTGAGGAAATTGACCTGCAGGATTTTTATGCCAATGTAGTTGTACATCCTGACAGGGAAATGAATATTCTCACCGCGGTGAAAAAGCAGGAGCCTGCAGCAGATGGTAATAACAGGACATCCGGGAGAGAAGAAGAAAAGCAATCCGGCAGTACTTACTTGGGGAAAATTGGCGTTGAGAACGGGCGAATCAGTTTTCTTGACAGGAGCATAGAACCCAACTATTCAGCCAGCATAGAAAATCTTTCAGGAAGGATAACCGGAATCTCCTCGATGGAAAAAGAACCCGCATTCCTAAATGTTGCCGCAAAAATCGGCGGGGACAGCAATCTTGCTTTCAAGGGCAGCATCAGACCCATGGGCAGAGACTTTTTCCTTGACATGAAGGTAACTCTTGAAGGACTGGATTTAACTTCAGCGTCTCCCTATTCCGGAAAATATCTTGGATATACCACAAGGAAGGGGAGACTGATTTTCGACCTTGATTATCTGATAGAAAAAAAGAAGCTTAAATCTCAGAACAGGTTTACGTTTGACCAGCTTACCCTCGGGGAAAAGGTTGAAAGTTACAGTGCCACGAGGCTGCCCTTAAAATTTCTCATGGCCCTTTTAAGGGACCCCTCGGGCAAGATTAGCATAGATTTGCCAGTATCGGGTTCTCTCGATGACCCCAAGTTCAGGATAGGTCCTGTTATCGTAAAGATGTTTATCAATCTTATTGCAAAAGCGGCAGTTTCGCCCTTTGCCCTGCTCGGCGCTATTTTCGGGGGCGGGGAGGAACTGAGTTATCTTGAATACGAGTATGGGACCGCGGTTATGCAGGCCGACGGGCAGAAAAAGCTTGATACGCTTGCAAAGATACTTAAAGAACGTCCAGCTTTGAACCTGGAGATTGAAGGGCATGTCGATAAAACGGAAGATACAGGGGCTTTAAGGAAAATTATTTTCATGAAAAAGGTGAAGATGCAGAAACTCAAGGAGACTGTCAAGAAAGGCGAAGAATCTGTCCCTGTGAAGGATATCGTGCTGTCTCCGGAGGAATATGAACGATACCTATGGCTTGCATATAAGAACGAAACATTTCCCAGGCCCCGCAATATCATAGGAATTGTCAAAGAACTTCCCGTTCCTGAAATGGAGAAATCCATGCTTGAGCATACCGAAGTCACCGGGGATGACCTGAGGCTTCTTGCCATAGCCAGGGGAGAAGGTGCAAAGGACTATCTGGTAAAGTCCGGAATTGCAGCTGAAAGGATTTTTCTCCTGGAACCCCGATTGACCCCTGTTGAGAAAGAAGGTACGGAACTGAAGGCAAGCCGGGTAGATTTCCGCCTGAAGTGAAACGCCGGATAAACATGGAAAAACTTGAAGATAAACTCGGAAGAATAGAATCCTGGTGGAAAGGCAGAGGGATAGGAAGGCCCCTGTTCAAGAAAACTCTGCCTCAAAAGCATAACGACCTGACTTCAATTTTCGATATTGCATGGAAAAGCGAGAGAGAATCTCCGGATTTCAATAAAACGGTAAGATTGAACAAGAACAGGCATGAAAATATTTACCTGGGAGAAGCATATCCGGTTGCCCCTCATATATGGGGTCCCCGCGGTACGCCTGAAGTCATGGCCGCTTATCTTGGAGGCAGGGTAGTTTTCAGGGATGAAACAGTCTGGGTGGAACCGGTAGTCGAGAACTGGGAAGATTTCCCGGTAATGTTTGATTCGAAAAATTACTGGGCAGGCATGAGCAGGAATCTTATGGAAAGGCAGCTTGCAGAATGTGACGGAACATTTATTGTTTCCATGCCCGTTCTGGGAGATGCCCTGACATGCATGTCTCTTTTGAGAGGTTCGGAGAAGCTTCTTTTTGACATGATTGAAAAACCGGGTTTGGTTTTGGAAAAGGTTAAAGATTTTACCTCAGCATGGAAAGAAGCCCATTCATTTTTTCATGAAATATACAGAAGAAAACTTCCCGGAGACAGCTCCTGGCTTATATGGGCGCCGGGAATCCTGTGTACCTGCGAGTGTGATTTTTCAACAATGATATCTCCTGCTATGTTTGAAAAGTTTGTCGTTTTTGAACTGGAACAAATGAAGAATTACGCTGAATATTTCATATGGCATCTTGACGGATACGAAGAAGTCCGCCATCTTGACATGCTTTTGAGCCTGCCCTACATAAAGGCGATACAGATAGCTCCTCCTCCGGCGGGGAAACCTTCGTGCGCTTCAGAATTATGGCTGCCGGTTTTAAGAAAAATAGCGGAAACGGGCAGGGGAATTTATGTATATGCCAACAATGAACATGAGGTTAAGACGCTGTTGAATAATCTGCCGCCGCAACAGCTGTTCATAGACGGAGGTTTTCCGGGAGAAAATGCTGAGGAGGCAGATGCTTTCATAAAAAAACTTTTCAATGTTTTTTAGCTGTTTTCAATTTCGCGGTAGTTCTTGCCTGTGCTGAAGCCAAAGGCGCAGCCTGTTTTCTTTTACGGCAAAGCACGGCGAGCCGAGCATGGAAACTTTTTGCCTTCCTTTGTCTGCTCTTATGAAGGAATTTCTGATTAAATCTTATTTATAGACGGCTTTTGAGCTTAAAATTTAATTTGTATTTTCAACTCCCGCGTGTAAAATATAAAAGAGTGGAGATTGATAAATAAATGATATTTTATGCAGTTTATTCAGGAAACATTATTTTTAAAGGCGGGGATTAATGTTCAGACCGGCAAAACATGCCTCGTTTCTTGCTATTCTGCCTGTACTTGTTTTCCTCAATGGCGGACTATTGTCTGCAGCTCAAAATATCAGGATTGGAATCTACCAGAACAGCCCGAAAGTAGGCATGTCCGAATCAGGAAGGCCGGAAGGTATTTTTGTAGATATTATTGAAGAAATAGCCCGGGAAGAAGGATGGTCTCTAAGATTTGTATCCGGCACGTGGGCGGAATGTCTTTCAAGGCTTGAGAAAGGGGAAATAGACCTGATGCCGGATGTGGCTTATACAAAGCAAAGGGATGAATTGTTTTCCTTCCACAATGAACCCGTCCTGTCCGACTGGTTCCAGATATATGCCAGGCAAGGCAGCGGTATCCGTTCACTGCTTGACCTTGCGGGTAAACGTGTTGCAATACTGGAAAATTCAGTTCAGCTTGAAGCTTTTGAACAGGTGCACGAAGGTTTTGATATTGATATTGCGATTATCGCTTCAAAGGATTACAGCGAGATGTTCCGGAGCCTTGAACAGGGCAGTGTGGATGCCGTTGTGAGCAACCGTTTTTACGGGGCAATGCATGCGAGGCAATATAATATCGAGGATACTGCTATCATATTCAATCCGACCAGGCTGTTTTTTGCGGCTCCCGCATCCGGCAATGCCAAAATGCTGAATTCTATTGATAAACATCTTATCCTGTTTAAAAAAGATTCAAGTTCCATATACTACAGGTCCCTGAGAAAATGGACTTCCGAAGAGGTTTCTCCGATAGTTCCTGCATGGTTTAAGGTTGCCGGATTTGCGGCGGCAGGTTTTCTCCTGATAGTTTTTTTCTGGAACAGTTCTCTGAAAAGACAGGTCAGGGTGCGAACCTCTCAGCTGGATGAAAGCCATAGGGAAATTACGGGTCTTTACAGGGAATTGAAGGAGCATGCGGGAACACTTGAGAAACGTGTTGCAGAAAGAACCGAAGAGTTGTCCCAAATGAACCGAGATTTGCTGCAGGCCAAGAAGGCAGCGGAAGAAGCCGACAGAATAAAATCTGCGTTTCTTGCCAGCATGTCCCATGAACTGCGCACTCCCCTTAATTCCATTATCGGTTTTACGGGGCTGCTTCTGCAGGGGCTTGCGGGGCCTCTTAACGAGGAACAGGCAAAACAGCTTAACATGGTCAAAAACAGCGGACAGCACCTGCTTTCCCTGATAAACGACGTTCTGGACATATCGAAAATAGAATCCGGGCAAATAGAAGTGTCGAGTGAGACGTTTGATATAGGTGCATCTGTTAAAAAAGTAGTTCAGACATTGGCAATTCTGGCCGAAAAGAAGCGGCTGCTGTTAACCGTTCAGGTATATCCGGAAGAAATACATGTTACAAATGACCGCAGGCGCGTGGAACAAATACTTATGAACCTGGTGAACAATGCAATAAAATTTACCGAGCGCGGCGCCGTTCACCTCGATGCTTTTTGTGAGGGCAAATCTATAATAGTGCGCGTTTCTGACACAGGTATAGGTATAAGAAGCCAGGATATGAAAATTATTTTCCAGCCGTTTCGCCAGATTGATACCGGAATTACGCGGCAGCATGAAGGTACAGGATTGGGTTTGTCTATATGCAGGCGTCTTGCGGAAAGACTCGGAGGAAAAATTACAGTGGAAAGCGAATGGGGCAAAGGCAGTACTTTCCAGCTTGAGTTGCCCTTGATTTTAAGAGGATAACATGAAGAAAAAGGTGCTTGTTATTGAAGACAATGAACAGAATTTATATCTTACAACGTTTTTGCTTGAAAAGAACGGTTTCGCTGTTGTTTCTGCCAAAAACGGCCACGAAGGAATTTTGGCGGCAAACGAAATTCGTCCGGATATGATTCTTCTCGATATACAATTGCCCCAGATTGACGGCTATACCGTGGCAAGGAGATTGAGGAAAAACCGTGAGCTTGATAATGTGCCGGTGGTTGCGGTTACTTCGTATGCCATGGTGGGTGACAGAGAGCGCGCCCTTGAATCCGGATGCTCGGGTTATATTGAAAAACCGATAAACCCGGATACTTTTATAAGCGAAGTAAAAAAGTATTTTAAGGAAGCCGTAGAAAAAAAAGGAGAAGATAAAAAATGACTATCTTGATTGTGGACGATGATGAACAGAATCTTTACATGCTGCAGGTTCTTCTCAAACGCAAGGGTTACAAAGTCATTTCTGCTCTTAATGGGGCGGAAGCCCTCACAAAAGGGCGGCAGAATCCTCCGGACCTTGTTATCAGCGATATCCTCATGCCGGTGATGGACGGGTTTACACTCTGCCGTGAATGGAAAAAAGATATCAGTCTGAAATCTATCCCGTTTATTTTTTACACAGCCACTTATACGCACCAACAGGACCGTGAATTTGCCCTTAACCTGGGGGCAGAGAGATTTATCGTGAAGCCTGAAGAACCGGAAGTTTTAGTGAAAACTTTAAATGAAGTTATCGAGCAGGCCGGTTCTCCGGGTCCGGTTCAGATTACCGAAAAGGTGCCTTCGTCAACCGAAGAAGAAACGGGATATCTAAAACAGTATAATGCAGCCCTCATCCGGAAGCTGGAGAATAAAATGCTGCAGCTGGAGGATAAAAACCGTGAGCTTGAAAAGACAAGGGACGGTATAAGAAAAGGATACATTGAAACCATTCAGCGTTTGACTGTTACGGCGGAATACAGGGACAAGGAAACGGGGTTACATCTGAGGCGCATAGGACTTTTTGCCAAATTGTTGGCGGATACCATGGGACTCTCCGCAGAGATGGCGGAAATGCTTTATATAACGGCTCCCATGCACGACCTTGGCAAGATAGGCATTTCAGACAAAATACTTCTTAAACCGGGTCCGTTGACTCCGGAAGAATTTGAGATGGCAAAGAAACATACCGTTATAGGCTCGGCAATTCTTAAAGGGTCAGATTCAAAATTCCTGAAAATGGCAGAAATGATTGCCCTTTCACATCATGAAAGGTGGGATGGAACCGGTTATCCCAATGGACTGAAAAAGGAAGAAATCCCTGTTGAAATCCGCATAATGTCCATAGTTGACCAGTATGATGCCATCCGCAGCCTGAGGCCATACAAGCCTCCTTTTGACCACCAGACTGCATACAGGATACTTACCGAGGGAGACTACAAATCTAATCCCGGACATTTCGACCCGGCAATCCTTGAAGCTTTCAGGAAATGCCACAAGCAGCTTAACGAGATATACGAATCTCTCAAATGAGATCTGGATGGAGATACAGAGATGGATAATCAGGGAAAAAGTAAGACCATACAGCTTTTTGCCGGCGCGGCTAAGGTAGATATAACTCCCGATTTCGGGACACAGATTTCAGGAGACATAGGACGTTACCGCCCCGTGGAGGAAATAAAGGACCGTTTGTATGCGCGCATTATCGTTTTAAAGTCAGATGAAAAAACCGCCTGTTTTATCTTATGCGACATGGCATGCATACAGGGTTCCATAGGAATAAGAATACGCAGGGAAGTTGCCGGTATCCTGAAAGCGTTTCCGCAGGATGTCATGATACACTGCGTTCAATCTCATTCAGCCGTACGCGTGGGAGGTATGTTTGATGACGTTGAGCATATACTTCCTACTTCCATGGGATGGGTGCGCGGGGAAACTCCTGCTTACAACGAGTTGTTCAGAAAGCGGATTATGGAAGGGGTTTGCCAGGCAGGGAAAACTGTTCCTGTGAGGGTTAAGGCTGCCCGCGCGATTGACGGACGCTGTGCATTCAATCGCCGTTTTATCATGCGCGACGGTTCGGCAAAAACCCATCCTGCCCCATGTGACCCGAATATACTTTATTGCGAAGGGCCCATAGACCCGGAGGCCGAACTGTGGCTTTTTGAGGATTTTAATTCAAGGCCTGTTGCCGGGCTTCTTCATTACACCTGCCATCCCATACACGGGTATCCTCACAGGTACATTTCGGCTGACTGGCCGGGCCTCTGGAGTGAAGCTATAAGCAGGAAACTGGGCAGTCAATGTGTTGTCGGGTGTATTAACGGGGCGTGCGGAAATATCAGTCCCGGGGACCATGTAAATCCCGATTATGACCGTTCTACAAGTCTTGATAAAATGTTAAAGCATCTTTCGCAGACAGGAGAAAAACTGATTGGGGCCCTTGAGCCTGTTGAATCACTGCCGATGGAGATTGCCAGCCGGGTTGTAAAAATTTCCCGGCGCAAACTTTCCGCGGAAGAAATGAACAAGGCAAGGCAAATGCTCAAAAACCATCCTGAACCGGTATTCCTGGATGAAAAGAAAGAAAGCATATCATGGGACTGGGTTTTTGCTTTAAGAACGTTGGACCTTATTCATAAATTTAAGGCAAGTCCTTTTTACGATTTCGAAATACAGGTTTTCCGTATCGGGGATGGTATTATTGTCGGATGGCCCGGAGAACCTTTTGTTGAAGCGCAACTGGAAGTGAAACTTAAATCTCCTGCGAAATTTACAATTGTTGGACACGAGTGCAACGATGACGGTTCTTGCGGTTATCTGCCAACCAGGAAGGCCATAGAGAGAGGAGGCTATGAAACATGGGGGCAATTGGTTCCCGGCACTCTCGAAAAGATAACGGAACAGACAGTAAGAATTATATGCGATATATGGTAGGATGAAACGTTTTCGCCAGTTTCTCCGCACGGCACAAATCACGCTTTTTATGGAGTGCACAGTGAAACAAGGTTATCCATGCTGGCAGTAGCCAAGCATTCGACGGTATCGGCCGCCCCGTAATAGATTTTCACTTCCCCGCTATCCTCCAGTACCATTCCCCCAGGAAATATGACGTTATTTCTGTATCCGCCGCGTATTTCATATTCGGCCTCGGGAGCCAGCAGGGGTTCTTTGTACAATCCTATAACTTTTGAGGGGTCATCTATGTCAAGAAGCATTATACCTGCGCTATAACGTTTTTTCCAGAAAGGCTCCCAGCCGTTTTTTCCCCTTTCCGGGTCCATGTCCACTGCATGGAATGTTGTCAACCATCCTGCCGGGGTTCTCACGGGTGGTGCGGCGGGGCCTATCTTGTTATTTGCATATGGAACGTGTTCGACACCGATAAGAAGCCTGGAATTACCCCAGTAAACCAGGTCAGGCGAATCTGAAATCCAGATATCAAACCTGTCTTTCCCTGCCCGGCCATACACGGGAAAGGGGCGTTCAAGCCTGACGTATTTTCCATTGATTTTCTCCGGGAAAAGTACCATGTTTCGGTTGTCAGGAACAGTCATGCTTATTATCTCCAACTTCCTGAAATCTTCCGTGACCGCTATGCCGCCCCTTATCCCGTGCTTCGTGTCGGAAGCAAAGCAGATGTAACAATTGCCTTCCAGAACCGTCAATCGGGGGTCATAGGCATTGAAAATTTCATTGTCTTTCAATTCAAACCATGGCCGGGAGTCTGCTTTCCATTTAATGCCATCATTGCTTCTTGCCAGTCCAATATTTGTTCCCCTGAATCCCTTTCCTTCCTTGTATCCGTAGTCATTCCTGAATGCCATGATGTATTCGCCGTTGTATTTGGCAACACCGGCGTTGAAAACAAGATTAGATTCGTAAGGTATATCGTGCGCCGAAAGGACAGGATTACAATCATGCCTTTTTATCACGCTGCTTGAACGCAAAATGTTATTTTTATCCATTTCCATTGTATTCTCCCTGTTTTGATTGAATAATTACAAGTCATAAAATTGATACATGTCAAAATATTTATCAGAGAATAGTTTTCTTCTTGAAAAATACTTCCTGTATGCGGGGGATATCCTCTTTCCTTGCAAGAACAAGAACGGCATCCCCTCCCCTCAGCACTGTACTGCCGGATGTCAGGTGAAAACGGTCGTCCCTTGCCAAAAGTACCACGAGGGACGATTCCGGGATATCCAGCTCGATAAGGGGATGTCCTATGGCGGCGGAATTATACGGTATGACGATTTCTTCCAGGCTTGCATCAAGGCTTTCTGTCGGAGCCAGTTCAATGGGGTATTGTTTCTTTTTTGTCACCGTGCTTGTCAGTCCGAGGGCGCGCGATACGCAGGGGATAACCGTGCCCTGGAAAAGCAGCGAAGTCAATACAATGAAGAAAACAATGTTGAAAATTACATCTGCATTGGCAACTTTTGCCGCAAAGGGGAAAGTTGCCAGAACTATAGGAACCGCGCCGCGCAATCCCACGAAAGAAACCATTGTTTTCTCCCGGTAATTCAAATTTCTTGCAGGCATTAATGTAAGAAATACGCTTAAAGGCCGCGACAAGAAAATTAAAATAATAGAGAGCAGAAGGCCGGGCCAAAAAATCGCCATAATGCGGGAAGGAGTGGCCAGCAAACCAAGCAGCAAAAACATTGTTATCTGCATGAGCCATGCCATATAATCATGCAGAGTTGTCACCAGGTATTTTTTTGCCACCTTGCGGTTGCCGACCACAAGGCCGGCAGCGTAAACTGCGAGAAATCCGTTCCCGCCTGCGAAATGTGCAAGCAGGTATGTGAGTGGAACCAGGGATATATCAAGGACTGGCCTTAATCCTTCCTGTTCAAGCCTTATATGGTTGAACACGAAAACTATAATTCTTCCCATTAAATAACCTGAAATACCTCCGACAATTATCTCCGTGAAAAAAACGGGTACAAGATGCCATACAGGT
>DAOQVZ010000027.1:0-21645 GCA_035341815.1 bacterium | reverse complement strand
AAGGAAGGCTTTTTGTTGCGGAAAATGCCCATATAACGATGCCCTACCACAAGCTTCTTGACCAGATAGAAGATAAGTTCAGGGGCAAGGGAAGCCTGGGTACTACGGGAAGAGGCATAGGAACTACCTATGCAGATAAGTTCAACAGGATAGGCATAAGGGCGGTTGATTTTCTTGACGACGACATTTTCAGGGAGAAACTGGAGATAGCCCTCGAGCTCAAGAATTACCTGTTCCGTGAATACTATAAAGAGGAAATGCTGAACAAGGAGAAAATTTACGATGAATATGGCGAGGCGAGGGAAGGCATGAGGAATATTGTCAGGAATACTTCCCTTTACCTTTGCAATGAAATTGAAAAAGGGAAACAGGTTCTTGCCGAAGGCGCACAGGGGACTTTTCTTGACGTGGATTTCGGAACCTACCCGTACGTAACCGCTTCCAACTCTATTGCAGGGGGTGCTTGTACGGGCCTGGGAGTCTCACCGAAAAAGGTTGGCAGAATAATCGGTGTCGTAAAAGCTTATACCACAAGGGTCGGCATGGGTCCGTTTCCTACGGAACTTGAAGGGGAAGAAGGAGAAAACCTAAGAAAAACAGGCAATGAATACGGGGCTACAACGGGCAGGCCAAGAAGGTGCGGCTGGTTTGATTCAATTCTTGTCAGGTTTGCATGCATGGTTAACGGACTGGATGAACTTGTCATGACAAAGCTTGATGTCCTGTCAGGCTTGAAGAAGATAAAAATAGGGATTTCTTATGAATACGAAGGAAATGTTTATGAAGACTACCCTTTCAACAGCAAGGTCTTTTCAAACTGCGGAGTTGTTTATGAGGAAATGGAAGGATGGCAGGAAGATAGGAAAAATAAGAGAATACAGACATCTTCCTTCAAATGCAAAAAAATACATAGAAAGGATAGAACAGTTGATAGAAGTACCTGTATCAAAGGTTTCTGTCGGTTCGTCGCGTGAACAGACAATAATAAGGTAAAATGGACAGGAGAAAGAAAATGAATGGTGCGAAGATAATGGTGGAATGCTTGAAAAAAGAGGGAGTGGAGATTATTTTCGGTTACCCGGGCGGAGTTCTTCTGCCTCTATGCGACCAGATGTACGACAGCGGAATGAAATTCGTGCTGGTGCGCCACGAACAGGGAGCTGCCCATGCAGCTGACGGATTTGCAAGGTCGTCAGGAAAAATAGGCGTCTGCATGGCAACTTCGGGTCCCGGAGCCACAAATCTCGTAACGGGCATAGCGACGGCGTATATGGATTCTATTCCCATGGTTGCCATTACCGCACAGGTTTCAACAAATCTCATAGGAAGCGATGCCTTCCAGGAAGTGGATATTACCGGCATAACAAGGCCTGTAACGAAACATAACTATTTGATAAAAGATGTAAATGACATAGCAAGGACAGTCAAAGAAGCATTTTACATTGCAAAATCCGGAAGGCCCGGTCCCGTCCTGATAGACCTTCCTGTGGATATACAGAGAGATGAAACCATGTTTGAATATCCGGAAGATGTCGATATAAGAAGCTATAAACCTGTTTATGAAGGACATCATCTCCAGATTGAGCGGGCATGCAGAATGATAAAGGAATCAAAAAAGCCTCTCCTTATTTCGGGAGGCGGAGTCATAAGCTCAAATGCTTCGGAAGAGCTGAGGAAATTTGTTGAGAAAGCAAATATACCTGTAACCTTCACGCTCATGGGGCTGGGCAGTCTTCCCATAAAACATTCTCTGGCACTCGGCATGCTGGGTATGCACGGGACCAAGTATGCCAATTATGCGGTTGTCGAATCGGACCTTCTGATTTCGGCTGGCTGCCGTTTTGACGACAGGATTACGGGAAAAATTGAAAACTTTGCACCTAATGCAAAGATAATACATATAGATATAGACCCCGCATCAATAAGCAAGAATATTGTTGTGGATGTTCCCATAGTGGGAAATGCAAAGGGAATTCTCGAAAAAATAAACGAGAAAATTGAACCATCGCCCAGGAAAGAATGGCTTGCCAAGATAAAGGAATGGAAAGAAAAATACCCTCTTTGCTACGAAAAAAACGCATTGAAACCTCAGTATGTCATAGAAAGAGTTTCCGAACTGCTTCCTGACGATGGTATCGTGTGCACGGAGGTCGGTCAAAACCAGATGTGGACGGCCCAGTATTATAAATTCAGAAATCCGCGGACATTTATTACATCCGGAGGGCTGGGAACAATGGGTTTCGGGTTCCCTGCTGCAATAGGCGCCCAGTTTGCAAATCCGGGCAAAATAGTTGTCGATATAGCGGGAGACGGAAGTATCCAGATGAATATACAGGAACTTGCCACGGCTGTTTATAACCGCCTGCCTGTAAAAATCATAATTCTCAACAACGGATGCCTTGGCATGGTAAGGCAGTGGCAGCAATTGTTCTATAAAAAGAGATATGCATATACCTGCGTTGAAAATGCCCAGCCGGAGTTTGCCAAGCTTGCAGAAGCATACGGCGCAAAGGGCTACAAGGTCAGTTCAATAGGGGAATTTGAAAAGGTTATTCCTCAGGTGTTAAATGAAAAAGAAAAACCGGTTATACTTGACTGCCGGATAGAAGAAGAAGAAAACGTTTTTCCCATGGTTCCGGCCGGTGCTTCGCTGGACCAGATGCTTGAGGGAATAGCTTAGGCGAATTTATGGAAGGGAGACATGCAAATGAGAAATAATAAAGAGACTGGTTTGCATCTTGTTATTATTACTGTTGAAAACAAAACCGGCGTGCTGGCAAGAATAGCAGGACTTTTTTCGGCAAGAGGATATAATATCGACAGCCTGTGCGTTTCCGAAACCGAGGATTCCACCATAGCGAAAGTCACAATGACGGTAAAAGGACACGAGAGAATTCTCGAACAGATTTACAAGCAGCTAAACAAGCTCATAGATGTGATAAAGGTACAGGATTTAACGGACGGAGATTTTATCGACAGGGAACTGCTTCTTATAAAAGTCAAGACCCTAAATCCGGCCGTCAGGCAGGAGATAATGCAGCTTGCCAATGCATTCCGCGCAAAGATTGTAGATATAGGGAAAAAATCGCTTACCCTTGAAGTTGTGGGAGGAATATCAAAAATTTCAGCGATAATAGACCTTCTCAAAAGTTACGGAGTAAGAGAACTTGTCAGGACCGGAAGAATAGCTTTGCCGAGGGAATTCGGACAGCAGAAAAAACAGCAAGTCTAATGAATGCAGAATTATCTGGGAAATAATAAAATATAACAGGAGGGAAAATAAATGGCAAAGATTTATTATGAAAAAGATGCGGATTTGAAGTATCTTAAGGGCAAAAAGGTGGGAGTTCTTGGATATGGCAGCCAGGGCAGGGCGCATGCGCTGAATCTCAGGGACAGCGGAGTAGAAGTTCTTGTAAGTGAACTGGAAGGTACGAATAATTACAAGACTGCAAAAAAAGACGGGTTTACACCTATGTCGATTGCTGATGTTACCAGGAAATCTGATGTGTTGATGGTTCTGGTTCAGGACAATCTGCAGCCGATAGTTTACAGGGATTCCATTATGCCGAATCTCAAGGAAGGAAAAGCCCTCGGTTTTGCCCACGGTTTTTCCATCCTTTTCAACCAGGTGGTGCCGCCGAAGAATGTTGATGTTTTCATGGTTGCTCCCAAGGGTCCGGGAGACCTTTTGAGGGACCAGTTTGAACAGGGAAACGGTGTTCCATGCCTGGTAGCCGTTGAACAGGATTTTACAGGCAAAGCCATGAATGTTGCGCTTGCCTATGCAAAAGGGCTCGGAGGAACAAGGTGCGGAGTTGTGGAAACGACTTTCAAGGAAGAGACAGAGACAGACCTTTTCGGAGAACAGGCGATTCTGTGCGGTGGCGTTACCCAGTTGATCAAGTATGCTTTTGAGACGCTTGTTGAAGCAGGATACCAGCCTGAGGTCGCCTATTACGAAACCTGCCACGAACTTAAGCTCATCGTGGACCTCATCAACTCGCGCGGCATACAGGGTATGAGAAAAGTCGTGAGCGATACCGCCGAATACGGGGACATGACAAGAGGGCCTATGGTTATAGATGAGGAGGTAAAGGAAAACATGAAGTATGTCCTCGAAGATGTCCAGAACGGCAGCTTCGCGAGAGAGTGGATTACCGAGAATGTGGTCGGCAGGCCCGTTTTCAATGCTCTCCTGAGGCAGTCCGAGGAACATCTCATAGAGAAAGTCGGCAAAAAGATGCGTGAAATGATGCCCTGGCTGAAGGGAAAATAAACGGAAGGCAGGTAGTTTAATAAGTTCCATAGAAGCCCCCTGGATGCCGGAAGGGGGCTTTTATGTTTATGCCACTTTTAATTTAATTCGCATGTAAAATTTCCGGTTTTCATGTTGTATGAGGAATTCAATATGAGACTTTTTACGGGGATAAGGATTAATGAAGATATAAGACGAAATATTGACGGTGTCACACAGAAACTGTCGCACAAGATAAAAGAAGCGAGGATTGTTCTTCCTGAAAACCTTCATTTGACCCTGAAATTCATGGGAGAGGTTGAAGAAAACAGGCTTGAAGCTGTTAAAAACGTCCTGTCAGGACTCTGCAGCGGTTTTGAACCTTTCAATTTAGAGATAAAAGGTTTAGGTGGATTTCCCGATGGAAAAGATATAAGAGTTTTATGGGTTGGAGCTGATTCGAAAGGACACCTCAGGAGTTTGAACAGGGAGATTGAAAAAGAGCTTGAACTGCTCGGATTTCCAAGGGAAAACAGGTTCAAGGAACATATCACGGTAGCGAGGTTCAAATCGACTCCGAATCTTTCACTGATATCGGAATTGAAAGAAACTTATGGAGACTATCTTTTCGGCGCCATGCGGGCGGAAGGAATCGAGCTTATACAGAGTATATTGACAGGCAAGAGTACTATTTACAGGACACTTTTAAAAATTCCTTTAGGCTTGTCATACGGGCAATAGGCTTTTTCCAAAATGATTTTCTTCTGTTTTTGGCAGTGGTTGCCCTGGAATTTTTTATTTGACGGAAAGTCTCCTGAAGTGTTATATTGATTATATTAAAAACAGTGTTTGCAGAGAGGGGGAAAAACATAATGGATAAGGAAAAAGCACTTGATGTAGCTATAAGCCAGATAGAAAAGGATTTCGGGAAAGGCGCCATAATGAGGCTTGGGGAAAAAAGCAATGTAGATGTTCCTGTTATTCCCACGGGCGCTATTTCTCTCGATATTGCGCTGGGAGTCGGGGGTATTCCGAGAGGCCGGGTGACAGAAATTTTCGGGCCTGAGTCTTCGGGTAAAACTACCCTTGCCCTTCACATCCTTGCTGAATCACAGAAACAGGGAGGGCAGGTGGCTTTTATAGATGCCGAACATGCGGTTGACCCGGGCTATGCGAAAAAACTCGGTGTAAATATTGAGGACATGCTTGTCAGCCAGCCTGATAACGGTGAACAGGCTCTCGAAATTGCGGAATCCCTCATAAGAAGCAATGGCGTAGACGTGGTCGTTGTGGATTCTGTTGCAGCCCTTGTGCCGAAGGCTGAGCTTGAAGGAGAAATGGGGGAAAGCGTCATGGGCTTGCAGGCAAGGCTCATGTCTCAGGCTTTAAGGAAACTTACGGGATATATAAGCAAATCAAAGACTTCGGCTATTTTCATTAACCAGATAAGGGAAAAAATAGGCGTATTTTTCGGAAATCCTGAAACCACACCCGGAGGAAGAGCTCTTAAATTCTATTCTTCTGTGAGGCTGGAAGTCCGAAGGATAGAGAGTATAAAAAGCGGAACCGAAATGATTGGCAACAGGGTAAGAGTTAAAGTGGTAAAGAACAAGGTGGCTCCGCCATTCAAGGAAGCAGAGCTTGATATATATTACGGAAAGGGTATCAGCAGGGAAAGCTCCCTGATTAATGCCGCTCTCTTTTATAAGATTCTTGAAAAGAAAGGCAGTTATATCCAGTATGGAGGAAATTCAATAGGACAGGGTCTTGAAAATACGATGGAACAGTTGAAGCAGGATGAAAAGCTTTACACCGAGATAGAGTCAAAAGTGAGGGAAATAGCAGGTTTGAAACCTAAAAAAGCATGAAAGACGATACCTGTTTTAATGTGACCGCTTCAGTAAATTAATAGTTGAAATTTCCGCATCAACAATAAATATCATCCGAATTAGAAAAAATATCAATGTGCAAAAGCCAAAAGTGAGTTTTCTTCGCGCTAATAAGGCAAAAGGAGAAAATCATGAAAGAAATCAGAATAGGACTTATCGGTTATAAATTCATGGGCAAGGCCCACTCGCATGCATACAAGGATGCAGGTCTTTTTTTTGACCTGCCCGTGAAGCCTGTAATGAAGGTTATATGCGGAAGGTCTGAGGGACCTCTGAAAACTGCAATGGAAAAGTTCGGATGGGAAGAAAGCGAGACTGACTGGAGAAAGGTAGTAAAGAGGAATGACGTAGATATTATTGATATAACAAGCCCTCCAGACGCACATAAGGAGATAGCTTTGAGAGCTGCTGAAGAAGGAAAAGCTGTTTTTTGCGAAAAACCTCTTGCTGCCTCGCTTAAAGACTCATATAAAATGCTTGAGGCCGTGGAAAAACACGGAGTCAGGCATGCCATATGTTTCAATTACAGGAAACTGCCTGCTATCGGGCTTGCAAAAAAGCTTATAGATTCCGGCAAGATAGGTAAAATCTACCATATGAGGGCGGTCTATCTGCAGGACTGGATTCTTGACCCTCAATTTCCGCTGGTCTGGAGAATGGACAGGAAAGTTGCAGGGAGCGGCGCCCATGGAGACCTTAACGCCCATTTGATAGACATGGCGAGGTACCTTGTGGGAGAATTCGACGAGGTTGCGGGAATGAGCGAGACTTTCATAAAGGTAAGGCCTCTTTTAAAAGAAACGGGTGTTCTTGAAACAGGGCTCAAGGATAAGGCAAAATCCGAAAAAAAGGGCAAGGTCACAGTGGATGATGCGACTCTTTTTCTTGCCAGATTCAGCAACGGAGCCCTCGGGTCTTTTGAAGCCACGCGCTTTGCCGCAGGCCGGAAGAACGGACAGCGTTTTGAAATCAACGGGAGCAAAGGCAGTATCCTTTTCAGCCTTGAAAATCTTAACGAACTTCAGTATTACAGCACCGAAGACCCTGACTATGCGCAGGGATTCAGGACTATTCTTGCCACTGATGCATCTCATCCATATTCAGCCAACTGGTGGCCTGCAGGACATATAATAGGTTACGGAGAATCTTTCGTCAACATGGTGGCGGATATGTTCAGCTCACTGGCAAAAGGTAAGAATCCCGTGCCGAATTTTTACGACGGGGTAAAATGCCATGAAGTTTTGACTTCTGTAGAAGAGTCCGTTTCAAAAAAACGGTGGGTGAAGGTAAAAAAATAAAACTTTTTTTTCTTTTTTGCGTCTAAATATAAAATGCACAGAATTTTTTCTGCATTTTGTTTCGAGATTTGAAACACATACGGGAAAAATCAAATTTTTTCAAAGGAGGATATCATGAAAAAGAGGTATTTTGTGTCCGGCATAACCATAGGGCTCTTGATTTTCTTGCTTGGTTTTTATATTTCTTCAAGAATAAATAATTATGCTTTCGGAAAATTTCGGCGCACACAGACTCCTTATGTATTTACAAGCGCAGGAACGGAAATAGTCAACCTTCAGAATTCTTTTGTAAACATTGCAAAAGCGGTTAAACCTTCCGTGGTCCAGATAACAACAGAAAAAACGGTAACCCAGCGCTATTGGGACCCATTCGGAGATTTTGAAGGTTTTTTCAGGTCGCCCTTCGAAGATTTTTTCGGAACTCCGAGAAGACAACAGCCGAGGACTCTTGAAAAGAAACAGCATGGGCTTGGTTCCGGGTTCATCGTGGATGAAAAAGGCTACATAATTACAAATTACCATGTAATCAGGGATGTGGATAAGATACTTGTAACTCTTAATGACGGAACCCACAAGTACGAAGCCAGGGTTATCGGAAATGATTCCAAAACAGACCTTGCGCTTATAAAAATTGAAGCGAAAGAACTGCTTCCTTCTGTAAGGCTGGGAGATTCAGACGCAATAGAACCTGGAGAATGGGTCATGGCTATAGGCAATCCCATGGGTTTGTCTGCAACGGTTACCGTGGGAGTTGTAAGCGCAAAAGGAAGAAGCGGTTTCGGCATTACCCAGTACGAAGATTTTATTCAGACCGATGCCGCTATTAACCCGGGGAATTCAGGCGGCCCTCTTGTAAACATAAATGCAGAAGTGATAGGCATAAATACATTTATAGTTTCTCCACAGGTTGCCTCGAACATAGGTTTTGCCATCCCTGTAAACATGGCAAAACACGTTTTCACGGAACTGCGTGACAAGGGCAAGGTTGTGCGGGGATATCTCGGCGTTGTTTTGCATCCTCTTGATGAAGACCTGGCAAAAAATCTCGGGCTTCGGGATACAAAAGGAGCGCTTGTTGCGCAGGTAATGGCCGATACGCCGGCGTCCAAAGCTGGAATAAAGGAAGAAGACGTAATATTAAGTTTTGACGGAAAAGATATTGAAGACATGAAGGACCTCCAGATGAAGGTGGCGGATACGCCTGTGGGTAAAAAAGTCAGAATAGTTGTCTGGAGAGATAAAAAAGAAGTTCCGCTGAGCCTCATGATAGCCGAAATGCCGCCTGACGAACAGCTTGCCACTATGAAAGACGGAGTTTCGTGGAGAGGTATCAAGGTTTCTGCCATTACAGATGAAATAAAAGAAAGGCTGAGAATTGATGAAAGTTCCGGAGTTGTTGTTACTATGGTTGAAGAAGATTCAGCGGCTTATGAATCAGGGATTTCTGCCGGGACGGTAATTCTCGGCATAGACGGAAGCAATATCAAGGGGTTGGCTGACTACAGAGACATAGTCAAGAAAATTCCGGCTGACAGAGACGTGAGGCTGAGGGTCATGCAGAATGCAAATGTCAGGCTTCTTCTTTTGAAAGGTGAAAAATAAAAAACTATATTGTGAAGTTTTGAAAATGCTTGCAAGAAAAGCCTGTTCCGAAGAGGAAATCAGGGAAAGAATTCATCCCTGCATCTCATCCGCGGAAGAGGAAGAAATCCTGGATGAATTGATAAGTAAAAAATATGTCGATGACCGTATGCTTGCGGATTCAGTTGTAAAAAGGCTAATAAACAAGGGAAAAGGCTACCATTTCATAATTGAATCTTTGAACCGTCGGAAGATCAGGGAAAATGTGGTGGAGGATATCAAAGAAAATTTTGATTTTCAAAAAGAATTTGAGGCGGCCAGAAAATTTTTTGAAGTAAATATAAAAAAAAAGAAACCCTCTGCTGTTATTATGGCATTAAAGAGAAGAGGGTTTTCTTATATGACAATGGAAAAAATAGCCGGGTATTTTGACGGGTATTCAAGATAAAAGAATACAGAATGGAAAGCAAAAAAATAAGAGACGCATATGTCGATTTTTTCAGGGACAGGGGGCATGCCGTAGTTCATGGAAGCGGGCTTGTGCCTTTTGACGACGCAACGCTGCTTTTTACCAGTGCAGGAATGGTTCAGTTCAAAAAGTTCTGGGCAACGGATGCGCCTATACCCTATTCCACGGCTGTAACATGCCAGAAGTGCATGAGGGCCGGTGGAAAAGACAGCGATTTTGACAAGATAGGAATAAGCAACAGGCACCACACTTTTTTTGAAATGCTTGGCAATTTTTCTTTCGGGGATTATTTTAAGAAAGAGGCAATAGAATGGTCTTACGAGTTTGTCTCGGAATTTCTCAGCCTGCCCGTTGAAAAGGTATGGGTGTCTTACTACGGCGAAGATAAAGAAACCAGGGATATATGGAAAAAATTTCTTCCCGAAGAACGCATAGTGCCACTCGGAAAAAAAGATAATTTCTGGGGTCCTGCGGGAGAAACAGGTCCGTGCGGCCCCTGTACTGAACTTTATCTCGATTTCGGCAGGGAAAGAGCCTGCAGTGCAGGGTGCCTTCCCGGCTGTGAATGCGACAGGTTTCTCGAATTCTGGAATCTTGTTTTCCCACAGTATGACATGCAAAGCGACGGTTCTATGGCTCCGCTTAAAAGAAGGGGCGTTGATACAGGCATGGGGCTGGAGCGCATGGCAAGGATACTGCAGAAAACGGATTCTAACTACGAGACAGACCTTTTTCTGCCTATTATAAAAAGCATTGAAGGCATTGCGGATTCCCAATACGGTAAAAGCGGAAGCAGTAAGGTTTTTTTCCGCAGGATTGCAGACCACGTGAGAGCCCTGACTTTTCTGATTGACGACAATATCCTGCCTTCGAACGAAGGCAGGGGATACGTTTTGAGAAGAATTGCAAGGAGGGCGTCTGTCAGCGGTTCCCACCTCGGCATCAATGAACCATTTCTCTATAAGCTCAGCGAGGTACCAATAGAAATCATGGGCGGCAGTTATCCTACACTGAAAAAGAATCGCGAGATGATATCCAAAGTACTGTATGAGGAAGAAGAAAAATTCAGATTCATTCTCGATTCCGCTTCCAAAAATTTCCAGGATTTCCTTGGTGAAGTCAGAAAAAATACCATGCCGGGCAGCGTGGCTTTCAAAATTTACGATACATACGGAGTTCCAAGGGATGTGCTGGAGGAACTTGCGTTCCAGCAGAATATAACCGTGGATTGGGAAGGTTTCGGCAAGGCGCTTGAAGAGCAGAAAAAAAGGTCAAGATTTTCAACAGAGACAGGTATGCAGAAAAAGACGCTTTACGAAAATATTCCCTTGACTGCTACTTTTTTCACCGGATATGGCAGTCTGGAAGAAAAAGGCAGGATAAAGGCTGTCTACCTTGACGAAAAAAAGGGGATATTCCACCTTGTTGCTGACAAAAGCCCTTTTTATCCGGAAAAGGGAGGCCAGGCAGGCGATAGGGGTATTATTGAAAACGACAGGATAAGTTTCAGGGTGTCAGACACTAAAATAGATGAAAACGGACTCATATACCATGCAGGGAAATTTGAGAAAGGCAATCCGGATTGCTTCAAGGAAAATGAAGTAAACGTCTGGCTGAGAGTGGATGCGGAATTCCGGAAAAAGGTTTCGGCCAATCATACCACGACTCATCTTCTCCACCATGCACTCAGAAAAATTCTGGGAAAGGGAGTAAGACAGGCAGGTTCTTATGTTGCCGACGACAGGCTCAGGTTTGATTTTGTCTGCTTTGATGATCTTACGCATTCACATATACGGGAAGCCGAGAAGATTGTCCAGGAAGCTATCCTGGAAAATCGCAGGGTATCCGTGGAAGAGCTTGCGCTTGAGGATGCCTTGAAGAGCGACGCGATTGCCCTTTTTTCCGAGAAATACGAAGACAGGGTAAGGGTCATAAGAATCGAAGGATACCACAGCGAGGTATGCGGGGGTACTCACGTGGAAAATACTTCGGATATTTTTCTTTTCAAAATAACCGGTTTTTCCAGCATCGGAAAGAACCTGAAGAGGATAGAAGCCCTGACATACAGGGAAGCCCTGACATACCTTGATAATTACAGGCATGCGGTTTTAGAAATAAGCGGCAGGCTTGAAACAGTTCCTGAAAAATTGCCTCAAAGGGTTGAAAAGCTAATTTCCGAAACGAGGGAAAAAGACAAAACTGTAAAGCAATACGAAGATACTCTGGCTTCAATGATTAGTGAAAAGCTTGTATCTCAAAAAGATTTTGTATCCGCAGGGGGAAAGGTTTATAATTATGTCAGCAGCAAGGTTAGCCTCGGCAATCCCGAAGTTATAAGCAGGATTGCAGATATGGTAACCGGGTCGCTGGAAAACTGCATATCTTTTATCGCCTACGAAGAGAAGGAGAAGATACTCTTTGTGGTAAAGGTTGGTGCCGGCGTAAAGGATGAATTCCCGGCTGTCAGTCTTATAAAAGAAATCTCCTCTGTAATGGGCGGCGGCGGGGGCGGGAACGATGTTTTCGCACGCGGAAGCGGAAAGAATAAAGACAGGTTCGGTGAAGCTGCTGAAAGGATAAAGCAGCTCATACAAAATAAAGGGACGGGTAAATGAAGGAAACGATGAGCCAGGAAGATGAAATAAAGATTATCAGGGAAATAAGGAAAGGTGACAGGAAAGCAAAGGAGTTCTTTATAAAACAGAACCAGGGCCTTGTAATATACCTCGCAAAGCGTTATGCTTTTTCTTCTGATATACTGGCTGACCTTATTGCCGAAGGAAATATGGGCTTATTGAAAGCCCTCGAGAAGTTTGATTTCAAGAAAAACGTCAAGTTTGGCACGTATGCCTATTTCTGGATTAAAAGGTTTGTCCTCAGGGCGATAATGAAAGAATTTGAGGTTTTGAAGATACCGGAAAGATACCAGGAATTCAAAGAAAGGCTTGAAGACCTTAAAAAGGATTACATGTTTAACCATGGCAGAACTCCTACGGACAAGGAGATTGCCGAAGGGTTGAAACTTACTCCCGAGATAGTCAAAAAGCTGAAAAAATATTCAAGCCAGGTGAGAGTCATATCTTCAGGTTTTTACGACGGGGAAAAAGAGGTGGACCTGTTTGAGGTTATTGATTTCGAAAAGAGCGGCGAACCCGGCTTGTGGGAGGTTTTAAACAACAGGGATATTCTTGAAAATATATTTTCAAGGCTCAAGGACAAGGAAAAGAGGGCCAATATTGAGGCGTGGATAAACGTCCTGGAACTTTATTACGGTCTCGGGGACGGAGTACAGCACAGCTACAAGGAGATTTCTGAAAAGCTCGGTGTCAGCAGGCAGAGGGTCCACCAGATAAAAAAGATATCTCTCAGGAAGCTCAAGAAAGAATGGAAGGAGATGAAAAATGAAAAAGCTGCAAGGCTTAATAAGGACAATACCTGATTTTCCTAAAGAGGGTATTCTTTTCAGAGATATTACAACTTTGCTTGAAGATGGGGAATCGTTTAAAAAAGTTGTGGATTTATTCAAGTCCCAGGTGCCTTCCGGCATCTCCAAGGTTGCTGCAATAGAATCGAGGGGTTTTATTTTTGGAGGAGCGCTTGCATTCGCTCTTGGCGCAGGTTTTGTGCCGATAAGGAAGTCAGGCAAGCTTCCATGGGAGAAAATCAGGATAGAGTACGACCTTGAATACGGTACAGATGTTCTCGAAATGCACAGGGACGCCGTTAAGGAAGGAGAGAGAGTCATACTGGTTGACGACCTTCTTGCCACGGGAGGAACGGCTAAAGCAGCCTGCAGCCTGGTGGAAAAGGCTGGGGGCAGGGTTGAAAAAGTCCTTTTTCTTATCGAGCTAAACGAATTGAAAGGCGTGTCAAAACTTAAAAATTACAACGTTTTTTCCCTTCTTCGCTTCTGACCTGTTTTTTTGCTCAGAGGATGAGATGTTCTGCTATCTGTACGGTATTGAGGGCGGCTCCCTTCCTTATATTGTCGCTTACCACCCACATGTCGACGCAGTTTTCCATGGCAGGATTTTTCCTTATTCTTCCTATGAATACATCATCTTTTCCCGACACTTCGAGAGGGGTAGGGTAAAGGGAATTGGCCGGAGAGTCAATGACCGAATTGCCTGGGAAAGAGGCAAGAAGTTGTCTCACCCTTTCCAGATCGGGCTTCCTGCGGCATTGCACTGTAATGCTTTCGGAATGTGCGTTGAATACCGGAATCCTGACACATGTGGCCGAAATCTCCATTTTCGGAGCGTCAAGAATCTTCCTTGTTTCCTTTATCATCTTGACTTCCTCTGTATAATATCCCGGGAATTCATCTGAAAGGCTGCCTATCTGAGGTATCGCATTAAATACAATCTGGTAAGGATAAACCTCTTTTTCCACAGGATGTCCGGCAGTATGGGATTTAACCTGCTGTTCCAGTTCTTCAACAGCGTTTCTGCCTGTGCCCGAAACTGCCTGGAATGTAGTTGCAATCACTTTTTCAACCTCGTATTCCCTGTGCAGCGGGTAAATGGCCATGACCATCTGTATGGTTGAACAGTTGGGGTTTGCTATGAACCCGCAATGGTTTTTCAAATGGCGGCTGTTGATTTCGGGTACTACGAGAGGTACCCTCGGGTCCATCCTGAAATCTCCTCCGTTATCTATGACTATTGTGCCTCTTTTTACGGCATCCCATCCGAATACCTGGCTTGCCCCTTTTTCACCTTCCGTTCCTGCAAATAGAGCTATATCTACCCCGTTGAAAGATTCGGCTTCTGTTTTTTCTACCTTGAAGGTTCTGCCTGAAATCTCTTCTTCCCTTTCCCTTGTGGCAAGTATTTTTAGCTCGCTGTAAGGAAAATTTCTTTCAACAAGTATTTCTACCATTTTTTTCCCGACCATTCCCGCTCCTACAACCGCAACATTGTACTTTCTCATTTTTTTACTCCGCTTTTGAGAATCGAACCGGCTGTTATTGCTGCAAGGCAAGCTTTTACCGTGTCTAAAGGGAGAAAAGGAAGAAACCCGGCAGCAAAGGCTTTTGAGAGAGGCATGCGAAGGAAAAAGGAAAGCCACATTGTTCCCGAAAAAAGTAATATGACAACGCCTGCCAGCATGGCGGCCGTCATTTTAAGGCGGGAACGGCTTTTTTCTGTTAACGAGCCGATAACGTAGGAGGCCAGGGCAAATCCTATCACATAACCCGTTGTATGCCTGAAGAATCCCGAACCCGAAGAGAAAAACCAGTTTATTCCAGCCGCGCCACCCGCAAGATATACCGCCTGGCTTATGGCCCCGAAGTTTTTGCCCAGAAGGACTCCCGCCAGCAGAACTACAAATACCTGTGCCGTAAAAGGAACCGGGGTGAAAGGCATTTTAATGTAAATCTGCGCAGAAAGGCCTGTCAAAAGCGCAAAACCGAGGGAAACACTCAGTTTCTTCAAAACTGTAAGAGATGCAAAAAAATCATAATATTTCTGCCACAAGCCGGTCCATCGTTTTGATATGTATTCCATCATTTTCTCCTTCAGAGTTTTGATGCCGCTTTTAGTATTGCGGGCTCGTCTGCTCTCGGCCCTATAAGTGAGACGTAAAAATTCGACGGCTTATAAATTTCTTCCGCAAGTGACTTTATATCTTTCCTGCTGACCGCGTTTATTTTACCAAGTATTTCATTCTTTCTGACCGCGAAGTTTTTCATGAGTTTTTGTTCTCCGAGCCACAGCATGTATTCGAGGTTGTCTTCAAGTCTCATCAGAAACTGGGACGATATGAATTTTTTTGCCCTGTCAAGTTCGCTTTCTGTTACTCCAGCATCCTTGATTTTCCTTATTTCATCGACAACCGCGGATATGCATTTTTCCGTATTGTCGGGAGAAACTCCCGCGTATATGATATAAGCTCCCGTGTCATTATAGCATCCTGTCATACTTTTTATGGCATAAGCAAGTGACATCTCTTCTCTTATCCTGTTGAAAAGCCTGCTGCTCATGTTCCCTCCGAGTATCACGTCAAGAACCATGAATGCATGGCGTTTTTTATCGAACCGTGAAAGACCTATGCCGCCCATTGCTATATGAGTCTGCTCGGTCTTTTTATGTATATTCTTAATTTCGGGGCCCGAGGGAAGCCTGTCCCATTTCATGAAAACATTTTCTTTTTTTTCTATAACAGAAGAAAGGTATTTTTCCGCCGTTTCAACAACCTGTTCTTCTGAAACGTTGCCCGTAATGCTTACAACTATGTTTTTTGCCGTGTAAAAGTTTTTCATGTAATCCTGGATATTTTTCCTTGTTATTCCCTTAACACTTTCAGTCGTTCCGGCAATGGGTTGTCCGAGGGAATGGTTGCTGAAAAGCTGCTGGTCAAAAACTTCAAAAACATATTTTGCCGGAATATCCCTGTACATGTTAATCTCTTCTATTATCACCATTCTTTCTTTCTCTATATCTTCCTTTTTCATAAGTGGGTTTTGTATCATGTCTGAAAGAACGTCGATGCTTAAATCAAAGTAGTCCTTCAGTATCTTTATCCAGTAACACGTCATTTCTTCAGAGGTGAAACCGTTAAAGGTTCCTCCCACTCCTTCTATCTCTTCTTTTATCCTGTTGCAGCTGCGTTTTTTCGTCCCTTTGAACAGCAGGTGTTCTATGAAATGCGAAATGCCAGATATATCTTTCGTTTCAAACCTGCTTCCCGCTTTTATGAATATTCCGGCAGATACGGAATGGAACTGGGGTATTTTCTTATAGATTATTCTTATATTGTTAGAGGTTGAAAGGTCTTTCCAATCCATGTTGTCCTCCGCAGAATGCTTTTTGCTTGATTTTATTTGACATTTATTATAACTGTATTATTATATTCTGACAAGCTTAAAGCAGTTAACTCATTATACGGGGGGTCCCAAATGAGAATAGGATTCATGATGCAATTTGATAAAGAGAGAATAGATTTCGCGAAGAAGACGGGGTTCAAATGCTGCGAGCTGAAAGTTTTTCCCGAAGACAAATTTTTCCCGGGAAAGCCGGATTGGGAAGCACGGGCGCGCGAAGTAAAGAATTATTACGATGAAAAGGATATAAGAATTTCATGCCTGGCAGGTTTCTATGTAAACCACATGGATGTAGGAAAGGAAGAAGAATACAAGAACCTTGTAAGGAATGTCATCTTGCTGGCGGAAAAAATGGGCGTAGGTGTCGTTGCCGGTTTTTCGGGCAGGTTAAAGGAAAAACCTTTTCTCAAGGACAGCCTTTCCAAGTATAAGGAAATATGGGGCGAGCATGCAAGGTTTGCCGAAGACCATAATATCAAGATAGCTTTTGAGCACTGTCCTCTCGGAAAGTTCCTGACTCCGTGCGACGGTACAAATTTTTTCTGCACTCCCGAAGCCTGGGATATGGCTTTTAACGAGGTGGAGTCAAAAGCAATAGGCCTGGAATGGGACCCGAGCCATCTTATATGCCTGCTTATTGATCCTGTGCCCACTATAAGAAAATACGGCAGCCGAATATATCATGTGCATGCAAAGGATGCGCATATTAACAGGGATATAATGAACGAGTACGGCATATGGTACCCGGGTTCGGTTGAACACTGCTTTACAGGGTTCGGAGATACCGACTGGAGCCTTGTTGTAAAGGAACTTCACAGGCAGGGATACAAAAATGATATGAACATAGAAGGATGGCATGACAGGGTTTACAGGAATGAAGGCAGCCGCAAGATGGAGGATGAAGGATTGATTCTCTCATTGAGGCATCTTGAGCAGTTTATTGTACAGGACTGAGGAAGATTATTTACCGGTTTACAGCGGAGGATTAGAAATGTCGAAAAAAATATTATACGTCTATAACGAGCCGGTTTTCCATCCTGCAGGATGGGCAGGGCACGTTCTGTCAAATATTCTAAAGGCAGACGGAAGGTTCAATCTTGAGACGACTGCCGACCTTGATGCTTTCAAATCACTGCCTCAAGGCGATTATGCGGCAGTGGTGGTTTATACTACAGGCCTTGTTAACGACCTCACGGAAGAACGGGAAAAGGGTTTGATTTCTTTTGTTAAAAACGGAGGCGGTTTTGTGGGAATACATTCCGCCGCAGACAGTTTCAGGGGAAGCAGGTCTTATGTAGAGATGTTAAACGGCGAATTTCTTTTTCATCCGGAAAGGCACACGTTTGACTTATCTGTTAAGGATAAGACTCATTATATAACTTCAAGGATGGCTGATTTTTCTCTTTTCGACGAGATGTACCATCTCCAGAACCACGACCCTTCCAAAGTCAGGCTTCTTATGACAACCGTTTGGCAGGGTAAAGAAATACCCATGCTTTTTGAAAGGAAACATGGAAAGGGAAGGGTGGTTTACGTGGCAAACGGCCATACGAAAGAGGCATGGAACCAACCGGAATTCCAGAAGATTGTCTTGAGGTCCATTGCCTTCAGCACGGGAGAGAATCTGGCAAAAAGAAAAATTAACTGTGGAATTGCCGGCTACGGTCCCACTTTCAACATGGGCAGACATCATTCCGAATGGATTGATTCCATAGAGGGATTAAAGACTGTCGCCATGTGTGATATCGACACTGAAAGGGTTAAGGCTGCCAGGAAAGAATTGCCTCGGCTTAAAGGCTATTTTAACTGTCTTGAAGACATGCTCAAGATGGATGAACTTGACCTTGTCGTTAATATTGTGCCGCATAACATACATTCTTCAATGGCAATAAAGTGCCTCGAGGCAGGCAAGCACGCGGTTGTTGAAAAACCTTTCTGCCTGAATGTAAGGGAGGCCGACGGCATGATATTTCTTGCCCGTGAAAAGAAACTGATGCTGAGCGTTTTTCACAACAGAAGGTGGGACCCTGACTACCTTGCGATTAAAGATATCGTGGGAAAGGGACTTATAGGCAGGATAGTGCATATCGAGTGCGGATTGACAGGATATAATCACCCGAGATTCTGGTGGAGGTCGGACAAAAATATCGGAGGAGGTATACTTTTTGACTGGGGCGCCCATTTCATGGACTGGGTGCTGAATCTTGTCAATTCAAAGGTGGTACAGGTCATGGGTTACCTTAAGAAAGTTGAATGGAAAGCTGTAACCGCTGAGGATTACGGCCAGATCCTGCTCCGTTTTGAAAACGGTGTTACGGTAGATTATGTTTCTTCATGCGTAAGTTCTTCGGTAAGGCCCAAGTGGAGGATACTGGGTACAAAGGGTTCCATTGAAGTCAGCCTTTCAAATGAAGTGATTCTTATAAGCATGGTTTCGGGAATACGACAGGAATCTGTTATTAAATTGAGCGGCAAGAACGATGCATGGGCTCAATATTACAGGAATATAGCGGACCATCTTATAATGGGCGAGGAATTGACTGTAAAACCTGAACAGGCCAAAAGGGTCATAGGAATAATAGAATCGGCTGAAAAGAGTGCAAAAGAGGGTAGGAGTATTGCTCCCGTTGAAGGTTGTGAATAATATAAACATGGAAAAGAAACTGAGAGTGGGAATTATTGGCGGCGGGATGTTTTTTGACGATATTATCGGGCAGAGTTTCAAAGATTTTGAGAGAGGAGGTTTTGCAGGATTTCTGACTTCGATAGGCATGTCACATTTTGCACCGCTGGTTGCCGACATAAAAATTGAAACCGTTGCCATCGGAACCAGGAGTGCAAAGTCAGCCACTGCAGGCAGGATATCTGAAGATTTTTTAAAAACATTCCCCCTTTCCGCCATAAAGCCTTATTATGGAGAAGGTTGTTACAGGGAAATAGTTGACAGGGAAAAACCTGACATACTTGTTGTTGCCACTCCTGACCATTTTCATACGGAACCCATACTCTACGCACTGGGGAAAGGCTTGCACGTGATAACGGAAAAACCTCTTTGCCTTAAAACAGAAGAGGCCGACAGGATTATTGAAACTGCAAGGCAAAAAAACCTTGTTGTCGCGGTTGACATGCACAAGAGGTATGACCCCGCGGTAAGGGATATGCTCAGCTCATGTGCCGGGAAATACGGAAAGATAAACCGTGTTAGGGCCGCCCTTGAAGAACCTCTGGCTCTTCCTGCCGGCGTGTTCAAATGGGCTGAACATTCAAATCCTTTCAGCTACGTGGGATGCCACTGGCTTGATGCCGTCGCTTTTTACCTTGATGTTTTCCCCTTGTCTCTTTATGCCACGGGGGAAAAAAATCTCCTTGCAAACTGGGATAGTTATGTTAAAAAGGTGGCGGGCCTCGAGAAAAGGGATATCTCGGAATTTCCCGTTCAAAGGGCTTTGAATTGCTGGGACGGCCTTAATGTCAACATAACCTATGATAACGGTATGCGGGGGGATTTTAACAATAACTGGATAAACCCGGCGGAATTTGAAGGAGCTTCGAACCAGGAAATAGAGGTCTACGGAATACTGGGAAGGGGATTTGTAGACCAGCAGGACAGGGGATACAGGGAGACCGTTATAGGCGATGGTTCGAGAACCCGCAACCCTTTTTTCGGGGGGCATATCAGAAACAAACAGGGATATGAAGAACTTTTCGGTTACGGGAAGGCGTCCATTGTTGCGGGGCTGCTTGCCGTTTCAAGGGTGAAATTCCTGGGTGAGAATGCCTCGGATATCGCGGGTTCATATCCCGATGCGGCAAGCCAGCGGTCTATTACCATGATTATCGAAGCGGCGGAGGTTGTTGCGGAAAAAAACTTCAACTATTTTTGTGCAGAAAAACGGTGTCCCGTGACTGCTTCTTTTTCTGAAAACGAGATTGTAATAGTAGACCCTCTTGCAAATCCGTCTGATTGTATTCTCTACAGAAGGCATCCTTGATAAATGTTTGTAATACTGAGTTGCAGATCTCTCTCTTTTTTTAGGCGTGCGTTTAATGTATCAGAAATCCTGGTTGCAAAAGGTACCGCAGAGCGGAATTAAACCGGGTAATATTTCATGGAGGTCATTTATGAAGAATCTTGAGTTTTTCGATGCCAATGTTTTTATAGGAAGTCCCATGATAGTGAATGTTTATCAACCTGTTGAATCAGCCATAAAGCTTTTGGAAGCTATGGACAACAGTGTTATAAAAAGGGCGCTTGTATGGCATATTGCCCAGCATGACAGTTCGGCCTTTTACGGCAACGCCCTGCTTTCCGGGGAGATAAAAGGAAAAGAGAGACTGTACGGGACCTGGACCATTCTTCCCGCTCAGACAGGAGAGATAGAACGCGACGGTTTTTTCGAGGAGATGAAAAAAAACAGGATATACGGTTTGAGGGCTTTTCCCGAGGCACACAAGTATGTTTTTAACCGCGTGTCCATGGGCGGGTTTTTGGATGAAGTCTCTGAAAGAAAAATACCTGTTTTCCTCTCAATCGGAAGGGGAACCGGATGGGACAAAATTTACGATATAATGTCCCAGTTTCCTTATCTTACCTGCGTGGCCTGCGATGTTGGAAGCTGGAGTCCCATACGCAATATTCTTCCCCTTTTTGACAAGTATCCCAATTTTTACGTGGAGACGAGCATGCTTTCTCTCCACGAAGGCAACATGGAGTTCATTGTAAGGAGGAATGGTTCCAAAAATCTTTTATTCGGAACGGGTTTTCCCGAAAAATACATGGAATCCAATACTCTTGAACTTCTCCATGCGGAAATCTCCGATGTTGACAAGAAAAACATTGCTTACATGAATCTTGAAAAAATCATTTCAGGGGTGAAATTATGAAATCAAAACTATACAATGAATTTTTTGAAAAAGGAAAAGCAGCAGACTGCCCCGTCTTTGATATGCACGCACATATGGGCAACTGGTACGCGATATTTTTTCCCTCCGTCAGTACCGATGAGATGGTAAGAAGAATGGCGCTTTCCAATGTTAAATATCTTGTTTTCTGCCATCATGCAGCACTCAATTCCCCCGATATAGGAAACAGTGTAAATATTGAAGCGGTAAGGAAATATCCGGATAAACTGAGGGCTTACTGCGGCATCAATCCTCATTATCCCCTAAATGCGAGAAAAGACATAGCTGACATGGAAAAGTACAGCGATGTTTTCGTGGGCTTTAAATTTCTCGCAGATTACCACAGGGTGCCTATTTCTGAAGGCGTATACAACGAAGCATGGGAATATGCCCAGAAGAAAAAAATGATTCCGCGACCCGACTCCATCGAAAACTTCCTGATG
>DAOQVZ010000026.1:14907-22091 GCA_035341815.1 bacterium | reverse complement strand
GGATAAAATTTCTAAAATGCAGTCTTTTTCCCGGACCTGGAAAAAAATTTCACATGATAATAAGCAATCCGCCTTACATTTGTGACAGTGCAATGGCTTCTCTTCCTGCAGAGGTAAGGAAAGAGCCTGTCAAAGCTCTTGCAGGGGGCACGGAAGGGCTTGACCTGGTTAAAAGGATTATAGAAAAAAGCGACAGATTTCTGTTTGAAAAAGGGTGCCTGTTGCTTGAAATAGGATACGGCCAGGCTGAATTCCTGAATAAAATACCATCCAATCTGAAGCTTATGTATATAAAAAGAGATTTATCGGGGATTGAAAGATACGCTGTATTCCAAAAGGATGATTAATGGAAAAATTCATAATAGAGGGTGGAAAGAAACTGGAAGGCGAAATTGCCGTATCTGGTTCAAAGAATGCCGCTTTGCCTGTCATTGCGGCCAGCCTTATGGCGGAAGGGAAATCCGTGATTCACAATATACCAGATGTGAAAGATGTCCGTACAATGATAAAAATATTGAACAGCATGGGAGTCGGAACATCTTACGAAAGAAACACTATCGAGATAGATCCTGCGTCAATTAACAAGTTTACTGCTCCTTATGAATTTGTCAGTACAATGAGAGGTTCGGTGTGCCTTCTGGGACCGCTTGTCGCAAAATACGGGCAAGCAGTCTTTTCAATGCCGGGCGGATGCGTCATAGGTTCAAGGCCTGTTGATTTGCATGTCAAAGGATTGAAGAAACTCGGCGCCAATATTGTTCAGCAGGATGGAAATATAATAAGCAATGCGAATAAACTTGAGGGCTCCACTATATTTCTTGGAGGCAATTTCGGCTCGAGTGTTCTGGCAACAGCAAATATCATGATGGCGGCCGTTCTGGCAAAAGGCGAAACATTGATTGAATGTGCCGCGTGCGAGCCTGAAATCGTGGACCTTGCAAAATTTTTAAAAAAAATGGGCGCCAGGATTTACGGCGAAGGTTCCCATTTTCTCAGGATAGAAGGAGTCAGGAAGCTTTCGGGTGTCGAGTATACAATAGTGCCCGACAGAATAGAGGCCTGCACATACGTTCTTGCCGGGTATATGAACCGGGGCATCGTGGGCATAAAAGGTGTTGTGGGCGAGCATATTCTTTCTTTTCTGGATGTTCTTGAGGATGCGGGAATAAACGTAAAAATAGTCAGGGATACGGTGTGGACTGAACCAAACTTGAGGTGGAAATCGGTTGATGTCACTACGCTGCCTTATCCGGGCTTTCCCACCGACCTGCAGGCGCAGATAATGACTTTTCTGTCAATGGCAGATGGAGTTAGCGTTATAACTGAAAAGGTTTTCCCTGAAAGGTTTATTCATGTTGGAGAACTAAACAGGCTTGGCGCGAATATAAGCATTGACGGTGCAAGGGCCATAGTCAGGGGGGTAAAGAGGTTGAACGGAGCCAGGGTCATGGCTTCCGACCTGCGTGCAAGCGCAGCTCTGGTACTGGCCGGTCTTGTGGCTGAAGGCAGGACTGAAGTCGCGAGAATTTACCATCTTGACAGGGGCTATGAAAGGTTTGAGGAGAAACTGAGGAATCTCGGAGCTGTTATCGAGAGGGTTAATTGAAGAAACAGGGGAAAAGGTTTTGATATTCAGGAGGCTGCATTAAATGGAAAAAACAGACATTGTAGTGTGCGGCGCAGGCGGGAAAATGGGCAGGCTTATAATAGAACTGGCTGAAAAGAGCCCTGATTTGAGGGTAAGAGCAGGCATTGAAAAGAATGAGAAACTTGCAAAAGATATTTCTTCCCGAGGTATAGAGGTATATGCCGACCTGGCCGATATCGTTACCAGTGGAGACGTTGTTATAGATTTCACTCAACCTGACGCTACTGAAAGTTTTATTGAAATATGCACACGGAAAAAGGTTGCAGCTGTCGTGGGAACTACGGGTTTGAATAAGACGCAGCATGAAAAAATAGAAAAAGCGGCTGAGTTCATACCCCTGTTTTTTGCACCCAACATGAGCTTCGGCGTAAATCTTTTTTTTGAAATAATCAGGTTTGCTTCTTCCATTATGAAAGACTATGAAACGGAAGTTTCCGAGATACATCACCATTTTAAGAAGGATGCCCCAAGCGGTACTGCAAAAAAGATTGCGGAAATAATCTGTGAAGCTTCGGACAGGAAATTTGCCGAGGTGGTTAAATACGGAAGGCAGGGCATGTGCGGTTCAAGAACAAGCGGCGAGATAGGTATTCATTCCCTTCGCCTTGGAGATATAGTGGGAGAACATTACGTTTATTTTGGAGGAAAAGGCGAGATTATGGAATTTTCCCACCGATGTTACAACAGGGAGTCTTTTGCTTCGGGCGCGTTGAAGGCTGCAAAGTTTCTCAGAGATAAAAATCCCGGCTTGTATAACATGCAGGATATGATAAAAGAAGAGTTGAAAAAAACAGGAGGAATAAATGTTCGAGGTAAGTGAAAGACTTAGAAATCTTCCACCGTATCTTTTTGCGGAAATAGACAGAAAGAAGAAAAAGTTGATTTCAGAGGGACATGATATTATTGATTTCGGTATAGGCGACCCTGATATGCCGACTCCTTCAAATATAATAGACGCCATGAAAAAGGGAATCGAAAATTCTGCCTATCACAGGTATCCTTTGGGCAAGGGTATGTCTGATTTCAGAAAGGCGATATCAGAATATTACGATGCCCATTATGAATCCCGTATAGACCCTGAAAGCGAAATTTGCGTTCTAATAGGTTCAAAAGAAGGAATAGCGCATTTTCCATGGGCCTTCTTGAACAGGGGAGATGTTTCTCTCGTCCCTGAGCCCTGTTATCCCGTATATCATATAGGAACCAGGCTTTCCGAAGGAACTCCTTTTTTTATGCCTCTCAAAAAGGAAAATGGTTTTATGCCGGATATCGGCAGTATTCCGGCTGATGTTGTTAAAAAAGCCCGAATAATGTTTCTTAACTATCCCAACAATCCTACGGCTGCATTTGTCGAGAAAGATTTCCTTCTGGATGCCATAAAGTTCTGCAAAAAACACGGAATCATTCTTTTATACGATGCTGCATACAGCGAGATATATTACGAAGAGAAACCCGTAAGTTTTTTATCTCTTCCAGGAGCCAAGGACGTGGGAATAGAATTCAATTCTCTTTCCAAGCCTTTTAATATGACGGGGTGGAGGGCAGGATGGGCCTGCGGTAACCCCAGCCTTATAGCAGGGCTTTCCAAAATAAAAGAAAATATCGATTCGGGGACTTTTGAAGCAATCCAGTTTACCGGTATCGAAGCCTTGCGCAACAGCCATGCCAGCATAGAGGCAATGAGAGAAATTTACAGGTCAAGGCGTGATATTCTTGGGGAAGGGCTCAGAAAGGCCGGTTTTTCCGTAGATATGCCTAAAGGGGCGTTTTATCTGTGGCTGAAGGTAGAAGAAAGTTCCATAAAATTTGCGGACTATCTTCTTGACCAAGGCAAAATAGTTGTCACTCCCGGGGTAGGCTTCGGTCCTTCGGGTGAGGGATTTGTCAGGTTTTCTCTTACTATCAGTGAAGACAGAATAAGAAAAGCTATAGAAAGAATAAGCAGTCTCAGGGGAGAAAAATAAAAATGGAGAAAAAAATAGCCATAGTTGTGGGCAGCAAAAACGATACAGGTTATATTGAGGGTGCAAAGGAAATTCTCGACAAGTTTGGGGTCCCCTATGATGTGATGGTCATGTCGGCTCACAGAAGCCTTGACAAAACTATGGAATTTGCACAGAATGCCGAGGCGGACAATTTTGCCGTAATAATTGCATGCGCCGGTATGGCTGCACACCTTCCGGGCGTGATTGCTGCCAAAACCTTGCTTCCCGTAATAGGAGTGCCTTTGCCTACCAGTGACATAAAGGGAATAGATGCGCTTCTGGCAATAGTACAGATGCCTTCAGGCGTTCCCGTGGCAACAATGGCGATAGGAAAGGCAGGGGTTAAAAACGCGGCCATACTTGCCCTGCAGATACTTTCACTGGACAATGAAGTTCTTAAAGAAAAACTAAGGGAGTACAAATTGTCTCTCGGACAATAAAGGAAAGAATCATGTTTATAGACATCCATGTTCATCTCAGGCAGCACCAGACGTACCTCAGGAAAGGAAAAGAGACATATGCCACGCCTGAATATCTCCTGAAGAGATACGATGCACTCGGAATAGAAAAAGCGGTTATTTTGAGAGGAGGAGTTTCTCCCGAATGCGGTTTGCAGGGACAGTCAATGGAGGAAGTGCTTGATATATGCAAGAGATATCCCGACAGGTTTATTCCTTTCTGCAACATAGACCCCCGTTTCATGACAAATACATGCGATGCGCCTCTTGATGAAATGATTTTATATTACAAGGAAAGGGGATGCAAAGGAATAGGTGAGCTTTGTGCAAATATGCCTTTTCTCCATCCCATGGTACAGAATCTCTTCAAGTGTGCCGAAAAAGTCGGCGGTATGCCGGTAACTTTTCACATAGCTCCTTTCATAGGAGGGACTTACGGACTTTACGACGACCCGGGGCTGCCTCAACTTGAGATGACCCTGTATAAATTTCCCAATCTTAATTTCCTGGGCCATTCTACGACATTTTGGGCGGAAATATCAGCTCTCGAGACTCCGGGAGACAGGTATCTTTATCCTTCCACTCCAGTGAAGAAAGAAGGAGTCGTGCCCAAGCTTTTCCGTCGTTATAAGAATTTGCTGGGAGACCTTTCTGCAGGAAGCGGCTTTTATGCTTTAAGCCGGGATATGGATTATGCAGTGAAATTCCTTGATGAGTTTCAGGACAGGCTTTTTTTCGGAACGGACATCTGTGAGCCGGATAATAAGACGCCTCTTGTTGATTTACTCATAAAATTGAGGGATGAAGGAAAGATAACAGAAGATGTTTTCAGGAAAGTTGCAAGGGAGAATGCAGTGAAACTTCTTGGTTTGAATGACTGAAAGGAAAGAATTTATCTTTTAAAAGTATCAAATAAATCATGGCTCCGTCAGAAGGGGTCTTAAGCGGAAAGATAAGCCACGAAAAAGACTCTTGCAAGAAGAGGCGAGGTCGTTCGGTGGTAAAGGAGGAAAAGATGGCAGTGAGTTTCAAGGAACTGGGATTGGTCAATACCAAAGAATTATTCGCAAAAGCAATTAAGGGGGGATATGCAGTGCCGGCTTATAATTTCAATAACATGGAGCAGCTTCAGGCAATAATAATGGCTTGTGCCGAGTGCAATTCTCCTGTTATCCTGCAGATTTCCAAAGGTGCCAGGCAGTACGCCAACCAGACGCTTTTGAGATATATGGTGCCGGGTGCGGTTGAGGTCGCACGGGAGATGGGCAGCAATATACCCATTGCCCTGAATCTCGACCACGGAGATTCTTTTGAACTGGCAAAAAGCTGCGTTGATTATGGATTTTCCAACGTAATGATAGACGGTTCGCATCTTCCCTTTGACGAGAATGTCGAATTGACAAAAAAAGTTGTTGAGTACGCGCGACAAAAGGAAGTTACCGTAGAGGGAGAGCTCGGTGTTTTGGCAGGTATAGAAGAGCATGTTTCTTCCGAAGTTACACATTATACCCGTCCCGAAGAAGTGGAAGCTTTTGTAACAAAGACAGGCGTCGATAGCCTTGCCATTTCAATAGGGACTTCCCATGGGGCGTATAAATTCAAAGTTAAGCCGGGGGAATCAATTCCGCCCCTCAGGTTCGATATTCTTGAAGAATGCCAGAGGCGTTTGCCCGATTTTCCCATTGTTCTTCATGGGGCATCTTCAGTTCTGGTAAAGTATATAGAGATAATAAACAAGTACGGCGGTAAGATGGAAAATACAGCGGGCGTTCCGGAGGAACAGATAAAAAAGGCTGTTAAAACCAATGTATGCAAAGTAAATATAGATTCTGACGGAAGGCTTGTTATGACTGCCATGATTCGCAAGTTTCTTGCAGAGAATCCGCAGGAGTTTGACCCGAGAAAATATCTTGGACCTGCCCGCGAAGCTCTCAAGGAAATGTACATAAACAAGTGCAGACTGCTGGGGAGTGACGGTAAAGCCTGACAACAGATATAACAAAAATATACCATGAAAAGAATAGGGATTTTGACGACGGGGGGAGATGCTCCCGGTATGAATGCTGCAATAAGAGCTGCGGTAAGGACTGCTCTTGGTTTTGGGCTCAGGGTTACCGGCGTGGATAAGGGATTCCGGGGTTTATACGAAAGGATGTTCATGGAACTTGATTCGAGAAGCGTAAGCGGCATTATCAATAAAGGCGGAACTTTTCTCAAGACAATGAGATTCCCGGAATTCAGGGATAAAGCGGTGAGGGCCAGTGCCTATGAGAACCTGAGAGATGCTGAAGTTGAAGGCATTATTGTAATTGGAGGAGACGGCTCAGCAAAGGGCGCTTACGAGTTTTCATCCGATTTTGATTTTCCTGTTGTTTTCGTTCCTGCTTCTATAGACAATGATATTTACGGAACAGATTTTACCGTGGGATTTGATACGGCACTCAATACCGCCGTAGATGCAATAGACAAAATCAGGGATACTGCCACAAGCCACGAGAGAACTTTTATAATAGAGGTTATGGGAAAGGAGAAGGGGAATTTTGCCGTTGAGGTTGCGATAGCATGCGGTGCAGAAATAGTAGTTATTCCTGAAGTTCCGGCTGACTGGAATAAAATAGCTGAATCTCTCAGGCAACAGGATGCCATGGGAAAAACGAGTTCCATAATAATTCTTGCCGAGGGGGCAGGCAAGGCGGATAAACTTACTTCTTTTCTTAGGGAAAGACTGCCGGAAAGGCAAATAAGGTATTCGGTTTTAGGTTACATCCAAAGGGGAGGCAGCCCTACCTATCTTACAAGGGTTCTTGCAACGAGGTTTGGTTCGGCTGCAGTGGACAGTCTCGTTTCAGGAAAATATCCTTTAATGGTGGGAATAAGCGGCGACAAAATCGTATATACGAACCTGAAAAAGGTTGTTTCCACTTCCAGGCTTCCCAACCTTGAAAATATCGACTTGATAAGAAAAATGGCCATTTGACAATGAAAAGTAAAAAGCGGAATCCCTCACAATTGAGGAGAAACAGAGTAGAGTTCCCCGGAAATGCCCGGGGCAAGCGGGGTAAGCGAGGTAAAAAAGATAAATCAAAACCCCTC
>DAOQVZ010000026.1:0-14807 GCA_035341815.1 bacterium | reverse complement strand
AAATGCCCGGGGCAAGCGGGGTAAGCGAGGTAAAAAAGATAAATCAAAACCCCTCACCGTGAAAGGGATACATGACAGAGTTCGGGACAAGCCCCTCACCGTGAAAGTGTAGCAGGGAAGAGTTCGGGACAAGCCCCGGAAAAACCCGGGATAAAGAAAGTTAAAAATACTTGAAAATCGAAAGTGGAAAATAGACCGCAACCGAGAAGAACTTTAATCAAATCTCGATTGCTCTATAAACCCCTCACCGTGGGAAAATATCAAAGAGGAGTTCCCCTAAATGCCCGGGGCAAGCGGGGTAAGCGAGGTAAAAAAGATAAATCAAAACCCCTCACCGTGAAAGTGTAGCAGGGAAGAGTTCGGGGTAAAGGAGATTATGAGATGAGAAGCGATAAAATAAAGAAAGGCCTGGACAGGGCTCCGCACAGGTCTTTGCTTAAGGCTCTTGGACTTACAGACGAAGAAATCAGCCGTCCTCTTATTGCTGTTGCAAATTCTGCCAACGAAATAGTTCCGGGGCACATACATCTTGCCCGTATAGCCGAGGCAGTGAAGGCCGGTATCAGGATGGCAGGGGGGACTCCCATTGAATTTAGCACCATAGGTGTTTGCGACGGGATAGCAATGGGCCACAAGGGAATGAAATACAGTCTTGTTTCAAGAGATACTATAGCAGATTCTGTGGAAATAATGCTGGAGGCGCATCAATTTGACGGCGTTGTAATGGTGGCAAACTGTGATAAAATCATGCCAGGTATGCTGATGGCCCTGTTAAGGGTTAATATCCCCGGATTGCTTGTAAGCGGAGGACCCATGATGTGCGGTTATCTTCCTTCGGGTGAAAGTCTTGATGTCATTTCTCTTTTTGAAGCCGTGGGAAGGGTTAACAAGGGAGACATGAGCGAAGAAGACTTGAAGGTTTATGAAGATGAGGGCTGTCCCGGCGCGGGAAGCTGTTCAGGGATGTTTACCGCAAATTCCATGAACTGCCTCAGCGAGGCAATAGGGCTTGCCCTTCCGGGTAACGGAACGATTCCCGCTGTTACGGCAAAGAGAATCAGGCTGGCCAAGACTTCGGGAATGAGGGCCGTAGAGCTTGTGAAAAAGGATGTGAGGCCCAGGGATATCGCTACATTGAAGTCGTTTGAAAATGCTGTTACCGTTGATATGGCGGTTGGAGCTTCTACGAACACGGTTTTGCATCTTCCTGCCATAGCAAGGGAAGCCGGCATAAAACTGGGGCTGGATGTTTTTGACCGTATCAGCAAGAAAACGCCTAACATAACAAAGATATCGCCTGCTTCGAAACAACATATACAGGACCTTGATTCGGCAGGGGGAATTTCCGCGGTGATGAAAGAACTTGCAGGCAAGGGACTTTTGAATCTGGATACTGTTACTGTGAGCGGAAAGAAAATCGGAGATATTGTGAAAAATGCGAAAGTATGGAACAGGGATGTAATTAAAAAGGCGGATGAACCTTATTCGAGGGAAGGAGGAATAGCTGTGCTCAAGGGAGGACTTGCTCCTGACGGTGCGGTTGTCAAACAATCTGCAGTTACTCCCAAAATGATGAAATTCAAAGGTGCTGCACATGTATTTGACACAGAAGAAGATGCAATGGATGGAGTGATGAAAAATGAGATAAAAGAAGGAGTTATAGTCATAAGGTACGAAGGGCCCAAAGGCGGTCCCGGAATGAGGGAGATGCTTTCCATAACGTCGGTGATATCAGGCAAGGGTTTGGGAGAAAAAGTCGCTCTTTTAACGGACGGCAGGTTTTCCGGAGGAACGAGAGGTCCATGTATAGGGCATATCAGTCCTGAAGCTGCAGAAGGAGGACCTATAGCCTTTGTGAAAAATGGAGATATCATTGAGATAGATATTCCTGCAAGAAAGCTGGATGTCAGGGTGGATGACAGCGAAATGGAAAAGAGAAAAAGAAACTTCAAGGTGAAGGATAGCAAAGAGAAAGGCATTCTTGCAAAGTATTCCAAAATGGTTAAATCAGCGAATACAGGAGCAATTCTTGAATAGGTGATAAAATGAAAGAAAAGGGAATTACAGGCAGGGCAATAAGCTATGTTGCCGATAAAGAGGGAATTTACAGGGATGAAATTGCACGGAGAATTTCAGAAGGAAAGGCTGTTATTCTGAAACACGGGGATAAATATCTCGGGATAGGAGAAGGACTGAGAACCAAGATAAATGCCAATATAGGAACATCTCCCGATATAGCCGACATCAAGTTCGAGATGAAGAAACTGAAAGCTGCATGCGATTGCGGCGCCGACGCCGTTATGGATTTGAGTACGGGAGGAAATGTAAAAAAAATACTTAAATATATAGTAGGCAGAAGCCCTGTACCGGTCGGCACCGTTCCCATATACCATGCTGCAATTCAATCCATAGAAGAGAAAGGGGCTTTGCAAAAGATGGACCCTGAAAAAATTTTCGAGGTCATAGAAAGCCATGCAGAAACAGGAGTATCCTTTACGACTCTGCACTGCGGAATAACTCTCGGTACCCTTGAACGGCTGCGCAGGAATCCCCGTAAATGCATGGTTGTCAGCAGAGGCGGGGCTTTTCTTATAAGCTGGATGATTGCCAATGGCAAGGAGAACCCTTTGTATGAATCTTTCGACAGGGTTCTTGAGATTGCACGAAAATACGGGCTTGTTCTCAGCCTTGGAGACGGAATGAGACCGGGAGGTTTGATAGATGCTACTGACGCTGCGCAGATAGATGAACTTCTGACTCTCGGAGAGCTTACTAAAAGGGCATGGGCGGCAGGTGTTCAGGTTATAATAGAAGGTCCGGGCCACATCCCCATAAATGAAATTGCCGCCAACGTCATGCTGCAGAAAAAAATATGCCATGGCGCCCCTTTTTACGTTCTCGGCCCGCTTGTTACCGATATTGCCCCGGGTTACGACCATATAGTTGCTGCCATAGGCGGAGCCCTTGCAGGCTTAAACGGCGCTGATTTTTTATGTTACGTGACTCCGAGTGAACATCTTGCTCTCCCCGGAGTGGAGGAAGTTGCAGAGGGAACCATAGCCTCAAGGATTGCTGCGCATGCTGCAGATATAGGGAAAGGCGTTAAAGGTGCATCGGACTGGGATTACAGGATGGATGCTGCAAGAACAAAGAGAGACTGGAAGACCCAGAGGAAACTTTCCGTCAATCCCGCAAAGTTTGATAAACTCCACCTGGAAACAGCTTCCGGAATAAACGATGTATGTACAATGTGCGGGAAATACTGCGCAATCAAAACAGTTGAAGAATATCTTAAAACAAAAGTGGTTTTATAAACATGGACAGAATAAGAAAATACGGGGAAAAGGTTCTCTCTGAAAAGTCAAAAAAAGTTGAGGCAACAGATAAATCTGTTCGCAAGATTGTCAGCAATATGAAGGCTGTTCTAAAAAAAGCAGAGGGACTCGGTCTTGCGGCTCCACAGGTAGGCATTTCAAAAAGAATTTTCATTGCCCTTGACAGAGATATGGGGAAAATTTTTACAGCGGTAAATCCCGAATTGGTTGTGAAGAAAGGAAAGGAAATTGATTTTGAGGGCTGTCTCAGTTTCCCTGAAATATTTTTCTCTGTTGAGAGGGCAAAAAAGGTTGTTCTGAAAGCTTTTAATGAAGATGGCGAAGAATATCTGCTTGAAGCCGAAGGATTGCTGGCCAGATGCATACAGCACGAAATAGACCATCTTGACGGCAGACTTATTATTGATTACGCTACAGATGAAGAGAAAAAAAACTGCAGTGAAAAAATAGAAAGGCTTCTTAAAAAATGATACCGGAATTTCTTATCTCATTCAATACTGGACATATGTCGTGCGAGGAAACAGATTGCCTTGTTATAGGGGGAGGAATCGCAGGGTTGAGCTCTGCCCTGGCTTTGAAATCCTATGATACAACCCTCATTTACAAGGACGGGCTTGCGGATACATGCACTTATAATGCACAGGGAGGCATTGCGTCTGCAATGGCGGATTGGGACAAGCCTTTAAACCACAAGGAAGATACCATTGCAACAGGATGCGGTATTGCAAATCCCGAAGCTGTCGATATACTTGTCAGAGAAGGTATAGACAGGATAAAAGATCTTATAGATCTGGGGCTTGTCTTTGACAAGGAAAACGGCAGTTACCATTTTACGAGGGAAGGAGGCCATTCATGCAGCAGGATACTCCATATACAAGGCGATTCAATAGGCAGAAATATAATGTCTTTTCTTTACGGCAGGGCAGAGGCTGAAAAAAAAATAAGAATACTTCATTCACATTTTCTCATTGACCTTATTTCCTCGGAGAATAAATTGACCGGCGCCTTAATATACGACGGCAACAGGAAAAAGGTTTTTCTTGTCAGGGCTAAAATTTTTATTTTGTCGGCAGGAGGAGCAGGCAATATTTTCCAGGAAACGACAAATCCTCCCGGAATAACAGGAGACGGTTTGTCTGTTGCCTACAGAAGGGGAGCAGAACTGTCCGATATTGAATTCTATCAGTTCCATCCCACCACTTTTTATCTTGCAGGAGCTCCCAGGTTTTTGATTTCTGAAAGCGTCAGGGGGGAGGGAGGAATTCTAAAGAATATAAAAGGCGACAGGTTTATGTTTGACTACCATCCTTCCGGAGAACTTGCACCGAGAGACATAGTTACCAGGGCTATAATAGACCAGATGAAGCTGACAGGCTCCAACTGCGTATACCTCGATTTGTCCGGGATAAAAAATGACCTCAAGAAAAGATTTCCCCAGATATATTCTTTCTGCAGAAATTACGGGATAGACCTGAAAAAGTCCATGGTCCCTGTGAGGCCCGCAGCCCATTATTTCATGGGCGGAATAAAGACAGACATGTGGGGAAAGACAAACCTGGATAATCTATACGCGTGCGGAGAGATAGCATGTACCGGTGTACACGGGGCCAACCGCCTTGCCAGCAATTCTCTGCTGGAAGGCCTTGTGTATGGGGTGCGGGCTGCAGAGAAAGCTGTGGAAAATATGAATCAAAAAACAGAAAAAAGAGATGTCAAATACAGTTTCCCTCAGAAGGCAGACATCCTTATAGACAGGGAAGACCTCAAGAGGTCCATCAAGAGTCTGATGTGGCGGAATGTCGGAATAGAGAGGGAAGATGAAGTTTTGTGTGTAGCTACAAAGAAATTTGAAGAATGGAAAAAATATGCTTTTCTGAAAGAGTTTTCAGACATAACAGGTTTCGAAGCTCTGAATATGCTTATTATCGCATCTTTAATTACTGAGGCCGCTTCCATGAGAAAAGAAAGCAGAGGGACACATTACAGAAATGATTATCCCGTTCAGGATGATAAATCGTGGAAAAAACATATCATTGTCAGCAGGAAAGGATTCAGCATAGAGGAATGATTTTTTAATATTCGGATTATGGACAGGATAAAAGATAAAAAACAGGACGAAAAGGAGAGAATTCGAAATTTCGACGAAGTTGCTTTTGGATATACGGAAAAAGAGGCTTTTGCTGAAGCTTCCAGGTGCCTGCAGTGCAAAAAATCTCCCTGCGTGAAAGGATGCCCCGTAGAAATAGACATACCCGGTTTTATTAAAAAGGTCAGGGAAAAAGACATTAAGGGAGCAGCTGAAGTCATATATGAGAAGAACATGCTGCCTTCAATATGCGGCAGAGTTTGTCCCCAGGAGACACAGTGTGAAGTAGCCTGCGTTCTCGCAAGGAAGGGCAGTCCCGTATCCATAGGTAAACTTGAGAGGTTTGTCGGAGACCTTGGCTACCAATCATTTGCATGTGCCTATACTGGAAAAGAAAAGAATAAGAAAAAGGTTTCCGTGATAGGGTCAGGGCCTGCAGGTTTAACCTGCGCAGCTGAACTTGCCAAATGCGGGATATCGGTTACCGTTTTTGAATCCCTTCATGTACCCGGAGGTGTCCTTGTATACGGAATCCCTGAATTCCGTCTTCCCAAAAATGTTGTCACCAGAGAAATAAACCTGCTTAAAAAACTGGGAGTTGAAATAAAAACCGATATAATCGTAGGCAGGACTATAACCCTGGATGAAATATTTGAAATGGGATATAGCGCTGTTTTTATAGGTTCGGGAGCAGGTTTGCCTTCATTCATGGGAATTCCGGGAGAGAACCTGCTCAGGGTGTATTCGGCAAATGAATTTCTTACCAGGGTAAACCTTATGAAGGGATATCTTTTTCCTGATTACGATACCCCCGTCAGTACGGGAGAAACTGTTGCTGTAGTTGGGGGAGGAAATGTTGCAATGGATTCTGCAAGAGCTTCCCTGAGACTTGGGGCAAAACAGGTAAATGTATTATACAGAAGAACTGAAAAGGAGATGCCTGCCAGGCTGGAGGAGTACGAAAATGCCAGGGAAGAGGGCATTGTTTTCAGGTTCCTGGTACAGCCCCTTGAGATTCTGGGAAACGAGGAAGGATATGTGAAAGGAATTAAAGTGATACATAACAGGTTGGGAGAACCGGATGAAAGCGGGAGGAGGAGTCCTGTTAATATCAAGGGAACCGAGGAAATCATAGGAGCAGATTCAGTTATAGTTGCAATCGGACAGAATCCAAGTCCCCTTATTCCTTCGACATACAGGAAATTGTCGACAGGAAGAAAGGGAAATATCCTCGTGAATGAAAAAACATGCGAAACAAATATTCCCGGTATTTTTGCGGGCGGAGATATAGCAACTGGAGCCGCAACCGTGATAAGCGCCATGGGAATGGGCAAGACAGCCGCAAAAAGCATTGTGGAATACCTCGCGGAAAAGCAAATCTGATAGCGCCTCGCAATATTCTTAAGTATTACCGTGATGAAATCATCTTGAATTTCGATCTTGAAAATTAAAAATTCTGTTCCATGGCTCCTTCCTCTATCTGCTCTTATGTCGAATTTCTGATAAAGGGCAGAATTTTGACATTTATGCAGGTATATGTTAAGTTTATATGGCGGGATTGAGCTTGCATGAAAGATAAAAGAAGTTTATTTGCCATAAAAAAAAATCTATTTGTTATGACGCGATACAGGTTTTCGATGGTTCAGTTTTTGCATTAAACTGCGGATTTTAAACCAGTTCATGGTAAAGGAGAAAAAATGGAGGGATTAATATTTATCATCATCGTGGTTCTTATAATTTTGTTTAACACAATAAAGGTTGTGAACGAGTATGAAAGAGGCGTTATTTTCAGGATGGGAAGGCTTGTAGATGCAAGAGGCCCCGGGCTTATAATTCTTGTGCCCATAATAGAGAGAATGATAAAAATAAGTTTAAGGACCGTTACTTTTGATGTAACTCCACAGGAAGTCATGACCCGGGACAATGTTCCCATTAAAATTAATGCCGTTGTCTGGTTCAGGGTAATGGACCCCAACAAAGCAGTGGTTGAGGTGGAGAATTACCAAATGGCAACGATGCAGCTTGCTCAAACTACATTGAGGGGGATTGCAGGTCAGTTTGAATTGGACCAGATATTGTCGGAAAGGGATACCGTTAATCAGCAGCTTCAGCAGATAATAGACCAGCAGACTGACCCATGGGGCATCAAGGTCAGCATTGTCGAAATAAAAGAAGTGGAATTGCCCGAAACAATGAAAAGAGCCATGGCGCGACAGGCTGAGGTTGAGAGAGACAGAAGGGCAAGGATTATCAACGCCGAAGGAGAATACCAGGCTTCCGAAAAACTGAGGGATGCAGCAAGGATTCTTGCAGAAATCCCTATAGCTATACAGCTCAGATATCTGCAGACTGCTGCAGAAATCGCGGCGGAAAAGAATTCGACCATTCTTTTCCCTCTGCCCATAGAACTTTTGAAGTTTTTTGAAAATCAGGGCAAAAAATAGATTGCCAGAAATTGGAAATGAGGCGGAAAGCGGAAAATAAACATTAAAAAGTGATTTTTCTCAATATCCAATGGTTAAATTCAAAAACACAGGGATTGTCGGGCTCGGCATAATAGGCGGTTCTCTTGCGGTCGAAATAAAAAAGAGAAAAATATCAGAAAGAGTTACAGGATTCAGCAGGAGAACAGAAACTCTCGCCAGGGCCATGAAGGACGGTATTATAGATGAATATTTTCCGGATTTTGAAGAAGGGCTGAGAAACCTTGACTTCCTTATTCTGGCAACTCCCATTGACGTTATAAAAGAATACTTTGTGAAGATAAGCAGGCAGAAATCTTCTGTTCTTGTGACAGACGTTGCAAGTGTCAAAGAAAAAATAGTGAAGGAATCCGAGGAAATTTTAGGTAAAAACAGCAATTTTGTTCCTTCCCATCCTATGGCAGGCTCTGAAAAAAGCGGCATAGAATCAATAAAGGAGAACCTTTTTGAAGGGAGGAATGTAATTATAACTCCCGGAGACAATACGAAAGAAAAGAATATTTTAAAAGTTAAGAATTTCTGGGAAGCGCTTGGTGCAAAAACTCTTTTTTTGTCTCCCTGTGAACATGACAGGTTAATTGGCCTCACCAGCCACCTTCCCCATGTGGCGGTTTATTGTCTGATATCTCTTCTGAGGAAGGCAGAAAGCCGGGATATCCTTTTTAAATGCATGGGAACAGGATTTCTTGATACCACGAGAATTGGGAAAAGCAATCCCGAGTTGTGGGCCAGCATATTTGCTGCAAACAGAATAAACATATGCTGCCTGATAGATGATTTTGAAAAAGCACTCAGGGAAATGAAGAATATTCTTGAGAATGATTCATGCGAAAAATTGATAATGGAGCTTAAAAACCTTAAAACTTTGAGGGAAAAAGCCGATGAAAAGAATTGAAGCTTTAAGGAAGAATAAAAGAATTGTCATTAAAATAGGAACCCAGGTTCTGACTTCTGAAAACAACAGGCTGGATGTTTCAGTAATAGAGCACATTGTTGAACAGATATGCTATCTTGTAAAGAAGAAAAAAATAGAAGTAATAATCGTCACTTCAGGTGCTATCGGAGCAGGAATGCAGGTTCTCGGATGGAAGAAAAGGCCCGAAAGCATAAACAGGCTTCAGGCAGCTGCAAGCATAGGTCAAAGCCGCCTAATGCGTGTTTACGAAAGGCTTTTCAAGGAGGAAGGACTCAATGTCGGGCAGATACTGCTTACCAGAGACGTGTTTGTCTCCAAGGAAAGGGAGAAAATTGCGAGAGAGACTATTTCCACATTGTTAAAACTGGGTGTGATACCCGTGATTAACGAAAACGACAGCGTAGCCGTAGATGAAATAAAATTCGGCGACAATGATACTCTTTCTTCTCTTGTGGCGATACTTCTCGGAGCAGATATGCTTGTCATTCTTACTGACGTGGATGGTTTGAGCAAGAATGACCCTAAGAAGGATAAATACAGCAGTATTATCAGGAATGTGAAAGACTTCAGCAAGATATCGGACATCGTTGTAGGTGAGATATCAAAGCAGGGCAGAGGCGGAATACAAAGCAAGATATCCGCGGCAAGGCATGTTGTTGACAGCGGCATATGCTGCATAATACTTAACGGCAAGAAAATGTGGAACCTTAAAAAGGCCGTCAACGGCGAGAATATCGGGACAATGTTTTACCCGCAAAACCGGCGGGACATTAAATAACGCAAGGAGAACAAGGATATGGCTTGGCAGGCCTGGATATTAGAAACTGCGAGGAGAACCAAGGAAATTTCTTTAAAAGCGCCTAATTTCACCGGCGTTCAGAAAAGCGCTTTTCTTCTGAATCTTGCTGAAAACATAGAAAAGAAAAGAGAAATCATAAAAAAAGCCAATCTGCTTGATATCAAGAAGGCAAAGACAAAGAATTTTTCTGACGCTTTCATAGACAGATTGGCTCTTACAGACAAAAGAATTGATAAAATGGCCGAGGCTGTCAGGATTGTCGAGAAGCTTCCGGACCCTGTTGGTAAAATAATATGGAAGACAGAGAGGCCGAACGGATTGAGAATAGAACGTGTTAGAACACCCATAGGAGTGATAGGAATTATTTATGAGTCAAGGCCCGATGTAACCGTGGAGGCAGGTATATTATGCATAAAAGCAGGCAATTGCATAATTTTGAGGGGGGGCAAGGAAGCCGTTAATTCCAATAAAATACTTGTCAAAATCCTGAAAGAAAGCCTTATGGATGCATCTCTTCCAGAAGAAATGATTAACCTGATATCGACAGGCGGAAGGAAATCCGTAAGGTATCTGCTATCGCTGTCGGGTTACCTGGACCTTGTAATACCCAGGGGGGGAGAGTCTTTGATAGAGGCAGTGGTCAAATACAGCCGCGTTCCGGTCATAAAACACTACAAGGGGATTTGCCACACATATGTGGATAAAGATGCAGATATTGAAATGGCTCTGAAAGTATCCGCTAATGCGAAAATCCAGAGGCCTTCCACCTGCAATGCCATGGAAACCTTGCTGGTTCACAAAGATATAGCAGGCAGTTTTCTTCCAGTCATGGCGCAAATATTCAGGAAGGAAAAAGTCGAAATAAGAGGATGTGAGAAGACAAGAAAAATTATTCCTCAGGTTAAAGAAGCAACTGAAAAAGATTGGGAGACAGAATACCTTGACCTTGTTATAGCAATAAAAATCGTGGATTCTGCCGAGGAGGCGATAAGGCACATAAACAGGTATGGAACTCTTCATTCCGAGTCCATTATTTCCAATAACCGGGAGATTGCATCAAAATTTTTGAAAGAGGTCGATGCAGCGGCTGTTTTTCATAATGCTTCAACGAGATTTACCGACGGCGGAGAGTTTGGTCTTGGAGCAGAGATAGGTATAAGCACCGACAAGATACATGCAAGAGGCCCCATGGGATTGGAGGAATTGACTACATATAAATATCTTGTACACGGGCATGGACAAATCAGGCAATAAAATTGGCATAATAGGAGGCACATTCGACCCTGTGCATACAGGGCACCTTATTATTGCTGAAAAAGCAAGGGAAGAATTCGGCCTGGAGAAGGTTTTTTTCATACCAGCAGGTATTCCTCCTCATAAGAAGATTTTTTTTGCCCCTGCTTTCCAAAGGCTGAAAATGATAGAAATGGCAATAGAAAGCAACCCGTTTTTTGAAGCATTGTCAATTGAAATGGATGTGAGCAAGCCTTCTTACACTTTTGATACAGTTTCTCTGATGGAAAGGGATTACCCTTTTTCCATGATACATCTGATTGTGGGAGAGGATGCTTTCAGAGATTTGCCTACGTGGCGCAATTATCAACTCCTGGTAAAAAAGGTAATTTTCCTGGTTGCTCGAAGAGAAGCGGATAAACCATTCAAATTTTTGGATACTAAAGGTCTCAGATATAATTTAATAGATTCGCCCTATATGGAAATTTCATCTTCGTATATAAGGAATTGCCTTAATTGCGGTAAAACAGTAAAATATTTAATTCCGGATAAAGTTATCGAGTATATAAGGAGAAACGAGTTATATGGATTTGAAAATGATAAAGGAAAAAATTGAAGAAATTTTCAGCGATGCAAGACACGAAATTGAAAACATAAAAGATGCAGCGGACCTGGAAAGCTGGAAAGTCAAGTATCTCGGAAGAAAAGGAATGCTGAATAAAGTTTTTTCCATTCTGCCCGGGCTTGCCATTGAAGCGAAGAAAGAAGCAGGACTGTTGCTTAATGATGTTAAAAGAAAGTTAGGCGAAATATACGAGGCAAACAGGGAGGTGGACAGCCAGGGGAAAAAGAAAATTAATCTTTCTTTTCCCGGCAAAAATGCGTCTCTGGGACGTCTCCATCCAATAAGCGTTACGATAAGGGAGATGTCGGATATTTTCACAAAACTCGGTTTCGGAGTCGCTACAGGACCGGAGGTTGAGACATCGTATTATAATTTCGAGGCCCTGAATATCCCTGAAGGTCATCCTGCAAGGGATGCTTGGGATACATTTTATATAGATGAATCCGCCAAGATACTTCTCAGGCCACATACGAGCCCGGTTCAGATACGCCTGATGGAAAAAAAATCTCCTCCCTTGAGAATAGTAGCGGTGGGAAAATGTTTCAGAAGAGATGCAGTAGATGCCACTCACAGTCCTGTTTTTCATCAGATGGAAGGCTTCATGGTAGACCATAACATCAATTTTGCCCATCTTAAAGGGGTCCTGACTCATTTTATTAACCAGATGTTCGGAGAAAATGTGAAAGTGAAATTTACTCCGTCTTATTTTCCTTTTACCGAACCCAGTGCGGAATTGAGCATGAGCTGTATCATATGCAAGGGAAAAGGCTGTCCAACCTGTAAAAATTCAGGTTTTATCGAAGTGCTGGGATGCGGCATGATTCACCCTCAGGTTTTCAGGAACGTTGGCTACGACCCTGAAAAATATTCCGGATTTGCTTTCGGGATGGGAATTGAAAGACTTGCAATAATAAAATTCGGAATTACAGACATCAGGTATTTTTATCAGAATGACATTAAATTCATCAACCAGTTTATCTGACGCCTCTTAAAACGGATATAAAAAAATGAAATATTCATATGAACTTGTATCGGAATATATTGACGGAAGAATTGAAAAAAAAGAAATGATAGACTTTCTCGATATGCTTGGATTAAATCCAGTGGTTGTATCTGAAGAGGAAGGTGATATTATTTGGGACCTTGAGACGCCTGCAAACCGAGGTTATCTTTTGAGCCTTTTGGGCGTTGCTCAGGAGATACTTCCTTTTACTGACAGCAAGATTAAACTGCCAGAGGACAAATTTGCAGAGGATATAGGGTCCGAAATTGCCGTAAAGATAGAAAATGAGAAGGATTGTTTCTATTATTCATGCAGAATAATGCAGGACGTACACAATTCTGCTTCTCCGGAATACATGAAGAGGGCTCTGAGGAGAATGGGTTATCGGACTTCATTCAATACTGTTGACATATCCAATTTTGTAATGGCTGAAATAGGCCAGCCCCTCCATATATTCGACCTTGATAAAATTGAAGGACATGTAGAGATAAGAAGAGGCAGAAAAGGGGAGAGCAGCGTATTGATAGACGGCAAGAAAAGAGAGTTCGATGAAGATATACTTGTTATTGCTGATGAAAAAAAAGTGATTGCCGTGGCAGGCATTATGGGATGTCAAATCTCGGAAGTCAGGGAAAACACGAGGAATGTTCTTATAGAGAGTGCCGTTTTCAATCCTGTTGTTGTTCGCAGGAGCAGCAAGAAACTGGGCCTTGCAACCGAAGCTTCACTCAGGTTTGAAAGAGGAATTGATATTGATACGGCGTCCAAAGGTATGGCAAGAACAGCTTATCTTATCCAGAAGCTCTGCAATGGCAGGGCAGGAAAACTTGTTGAATCGGGCAAAAAAAATGAGAGAAAAAGAGAGATAGAGTTGGAGATTGGAAAGGCCGAAAGAATCCTGGGAATTGACATTAAGGAAAGCGTAATATCTAATATTCTCACGAAACTTGGTTTTGCCGCAAACAAAAAGGGGAAGAATACATATATAATAGAACCTCCTTTTTACAGAAACGATATAAGAGAAGATGTTGATATTATTGAAGAGATTGCACGTTACGGCAAATATTCTGAAATTCCTTCCATGATACCCGTTGCAACAATAAAGCCTACCCCTTCAATAAATGAAGTCCGGAAGACAGAAAAAATAAAGGACATAGCAGTAAAACTTGGTTTTTCAGAATTTATCAACATGGGTCTTACGGACAAAAAAAATGCCGAAATTAAAAAATCTTCGCCTCATGTCCCCTTAGAAAATCCTTTATCCATAAATCTGGGGTTCCTCAGGTCCAGCCTTGTACCTGAAATGCTCGAATCCATAAGGTATAATATAAACCATGGTACCACGAAAATTGATGCTTTTGAAACAGGCAAGGTGTTTTGCATGAAAAACGGAAGTGTATGTGAAGAAACGAACATGTTATTTGCCGTTGCGAACAACGGTAATTTTTTCGACCTTAAAGGCAAGATTGAAAGGTTTTTAAAAGAGTGCGGTTTAAAAAAAATCAGGTTTGCGGATATGCCTTTTAATTTTTCCGAAGACGGCAATAATGCTTCTATCTATCTGGAAGATAATGGCAGGAACGAGATAGGCAATATATTCATTCTCTCTGACAGGGTCAAGACAACTTATGATATTGAAACAGAGGAAATTTGCCTTTGCGAGCTTTATATAGAAAAATTTCTTAATCACGTGAATTTCGACAGACAATTTTCAGATCTGCCCAAGTTTCCGTCTTCAAGCAGAGATTTTTCTTTTGTTTTTCAAGGCAATGTAAGCTGGAATGAAATTGAAAATACGATTCTTTCTCTTAATCTGCCCATAGAAAAAATATCATTTTTTGATTCATACGAAGGTGAAAATATCGAAAGAGGAAAGATAAGCATAAGTTTTTCGGTTATATTCAGATACGCCGACAGAACTCTTGAGAATGCTGAGATAAGTGAGTTCTCCGTTAAAATAACAGAAGCTGTCAACAGTCGACTTAAAGGAAGGCTGAGAGGTGAAAACACAAATTGTTGATATTCTTGGAAAGAAATATCAGATGCAGTTGAGCTTCAAAAATCATGAACTGGAAGAAATCAACAGGGATATAAACCGCCGTCTGCAAATGCTTATGCTGGAGTATCCAAATCTTGACAAGGTGGACATCCTGGCTTTTCACGTAATTGAATTAAATGAGAAAATTTATTCCATGAAAAAGCAGATTGCAAGTGAAGAAGAACGACTTGTGAAGATTGCAAAAAGACTTATTTCTATTGAAGAAAAGATAAAGATTGAGATAGAAAAGCTTGACAATAAAGAAATCATATGTTAACATTATATATAT
>DAOQVZ010000025.1:22050-22286 GCA_035341815.1 bacterium | reverse complement strand
AGATTGGTTATGCCGAACGTTTTGACAGTTGCCGCCGTGCCAAAATCGAGGGTAAGACCGGAAAGTTCTATCACTGTCATTGATATAAGGACTTCTTTGTTTCCCCCGTTGGATGTAATGGGTATAGTGGCGGTATATGTGCCGACGGCAAGCCCCGCCCTGCTGACCTTTATCTCTACGGCATCTACCTCTGTCGTAGTTGTTCCTGAAACCGGCAATACCGAGGTTATCCATCC
>DAOQVZ010000025.1:0-22040 GCA_035341815.1 bacterium | reverse complement strand
GATTGTACGTAACAGCCCCGATTGTCCAGTTCAGCGTTTCTGAACCGGGATTGTTTATGTTGAACGTCCCTCCGATATAATCTGTGCCGAAGTTCATGTACTCCGGGGTTACAGCTAAGACCGGATTTTCTGATTTCTGCCGGTAAGCCGCAACCACGTGTTTCATTTCAAGGATTGTTCTTGCATTGTCTCCATCGGCAGGATGGCCAGCCGCCACTCCTTCATAATTTATCTCGGGGTCGGAAAAAAATGCAACCCGGTTGTGAGTCTTTCCGTCAGCAAAGTAAATCCCGCTTTCATATGTCATCACTGAACAGTAAAGTTTTTCGTCATTGCCCACCCATCGCCAGCCCGCCGACCAGGTGTTTTCAGGCCAGTCTGTCCATTCCGTTGGACCGGCGTAGGATAACTGCTCCTTGTGATGGTGAGCTCCCATGTTATGTCCCATCTCGTGTATGTGCACAAATGACGATGAAGCCTGCTGTATCCGTACGAGACAGAAACCTTGATTGGGTCTCCCCGTCTTCCTGTCAAGCAGCCAACCCAGACCGCCCACATCTTGAACCAACGCAAACAATGCTACAAGATCAGCAGCCTGTTCATTCCTCCAGTTCAAGACCTCGTCCATGTAACCGTCAACAAATGTCAGGCGGTTTACATCTGTATAACTGTCTCCGCTTTCGACATAATTAACCTCCGCCATATGAACCAAAGGCATGGTTATCAAAGTGTTATTATTATCAAGGACAAAATTTGAAATCGCTATCGACTGTGCTATGACATTTTCTATGCCGCCCCCGTAAGTATCCGCCCAGTTCCTGGCGGCAGGCGTATAAACGACCATAACATCAATGCTGGCAGGGTCATTGACTCCCAATTCCAGGGGAGCAAAAAGTTCTTTTGACTGTTCGTTTTCCTTGTCTTTTGGCACGCCTGATATGACTGGTATCAGAGAAGGACCGTTTTCCAGGTTATCCAACAGGGATGAATCCACGTCAATAAGGTAATGTGTACAGGTCAAGGGCTCCGAAATAACGCGATATCTGCGTTCCTGTTCAGGTATGTTTATAGATACCAGGCTTCTTTTACCGGTGGTAGACGCAAGAAAATAGCCGAGGGGATAACCATTCAGGCGTCCGCGTACGATGACCGTCCCGTTGACATTGAACCCGACCCTGTCAACGGTCGCGGTGTAGTAAGCTCCAGGAAAAAGGTTGAGAATTATCTCGTCTCCCTGATTTATGGCTCCTGCTGTTCCAATTTCCTTGGCCAGTCCCACAGCACGTGCCCTGAAAGCGGATTGCAGAATACTCTCGCCTTCACTTTTGATATTGGGAAATACAACCGGAGATTTGTCCTCAACTATTAGGGAAAACCGGGCTGCCTGGAGTGAAGTAAAAACAGCAAAAAAAATAGCTACACCAGCCAGAAAAGCACGCTCTGCGGTTGACCGGATGTTTCTATTAATAAGCATCAGTTTCCTTTTTTAAAAACAAATCCAGACCGCAAGATATTCTCTACTCTTGCTTTTCAACCGTCTGTGGATGACTTTGTTTATTATCCTTTGAGCAGGATAATCAATTATAGGTATTATAAAACCCGTATCGTTTTCTGTCAAGTTTTTTGATATGAAAGATCCGGCTTTTGAAAAAAATACATATTGACAGGTTTATATTTTCAAGTATAATATGTTTATTATGAATACACATTCATATTATTCAAGGCATATCAAAAATGCTTCAGGCAAGAAATTCCTGCGCCATTTCCTCTGTTGGTGACGCTATCTCCATTTTTAATCACTTCTTTTATTTTTCACTTTTTTTATTTTTTTGAAAAAAGAGATTATACGGTAAATAAATGTTCCCTCACCGTGAAAGTGTAACAAAGAAGGGTTTCCCGGAAATGCCCGGGGAAATACCGGAAAAGCCCGGCACAAGCGGGGTAAGTAAAGCAAAAGAGGTGAATCATAACCCCTCACCTTGAAAAAAATATCAAAGAAGAGTTCGGGGTAAAGGAGATGGCAAAAATGAAAGAAATATTCAATAAACTGCTTGAGAAAAAAGTGCTTTCCGAAGAGGAAAGTTATGATACCTTCAAGGGAATAATGGAAGAAACTGTTTCGCCCGTCCAGGCGGCGTCTTTTCTTACGCTCCTTAAAATAAAAGGCGAACAGCCTTCCGAAATATCCGGAGCGGCACGCCTGTTGAGAAACAAGGCGACAAGGATAAATACAAAATCCGGCACGGTTGTCTGCGACACATGCGGCACGGGTGGGGACTATTCGGGTACTTTCAACATATCCACATGCACGGCAATACTCGGTTTTTCCTGCGGCCTGGTTGTAGCCAAGCACGGCAACAGGTCCGTTACCAGCAGGTGCGGAAGCGCGGACGTGCTTGAAGCCCTCGGGTACAGGATAGACCTTCCACCTGAAAAAAGCGAAAAACTCCTCGACAGCCACGGGTTCGCCTTTCTTTTTGCTCCCCTTTACCACAAGGCAATGAAAAATGTGGCCGCCGTCAGGAAAGAACTCGGTTTCAGAACAATATTCAATATCATAGGCCCCTTATGCAACCCGGCAGGGTCTACCGTGCAGATAATGGGAGTTAGCGACTACAATCTTCTGAGAGTCATACCTCCGGTTTTCAGAAGGCTCGGCATAAAAGGATACGTATTCCATTCCGAAGACGGGATTGACGAGATTTCCCTCACAGGCAGGACTTATATTTCGGAGGTTTCGGAAAACAGGATAGAAGAGTTCGAGATATATCCCCAGGATTTCGGGTTCAAAAAATGCCTGCTGAAAGACCTGTTGGGAGGAGAAACAGGGGAAAACGCAGATATCATGCTTTCCATACTGCAAAACAGGGAAAAAGGGGCGAAAAGGAACGTTGTCCTCCTGAACACGGCTTTCCTGCTTAAAGCCGCAGGGAAAGTTGGGAGTGTCGAGGAGGGGCTTGAAATAGCCTCTGAGACCCTTTCAAGCGGTACGGCATACAGGAAATTTGAAGGGCTTCTCGCGGAGACGGAGAGATAAAGAAGACCCTGAAAAGAACCATTTCAGGGTGACAAAAAATAGGAAAACTATTAGCCGTAGCTGGAATGAGCATTTGTAGCGGTGCGATTTATAGCACAGCATTTAAATAGTCGCATGAATGCGACCGCTACAGTAAAATATAAAAGAAGAAGAATGACAAAACAGTCCTGCAAAAACATCCATGAAGGAAAGTTAAAATGGTTCTTGAAAAAATACTGGCAGAAAAAAGAGATTATATCGAAAGAATGAAAAAGATATCCCCGGAGGGCAAAAGGGATAAAGATTTTTCACGCGAGACTGTCAGCCTGAAAAAGGTGCTTGATGAGAAAACCTTTTCCGTGATAGCTGAAATCAAGCGTTCTTCCCCTTCGGCGGGCAAAATAAGGGCGGTCCCGGACCCGGGGAAAATCGCTGCCGGATACAGCGCCGCAGGAGCCGCGGGAATTTCCGTTCTCACCTGTGAACCTTTTTTCAACGGAAGCATGAAAGACCTTCAGGATGTGAGAAAAGTTGTCAGCATACCAATTCTGATGAAAGACTTTGTCATTGACAAATTCCAGGTTTTCGAAGGAAGGCGCCACGGAGCCGATGTTCTTCTTCTTATCATGAGAATACTGGACGACAGCGAATTTGCCGAGCTTGCTGGATACGCGGAATCCCTTGGACTTGAAATTCTGGCGGAAGTCCATACCAAAGAAGAAATGGAAAGAGCGCTGAGGATTGTGAAGAACTGGAACGTTACGGTTCTCGGCATCAACAACCGCAACCTTGAAACGCTCAGGACAGACCTGGCCGTTACCCAGAATTTGATGAAATTTGCGCGGGAGTATAAAATAACTGCAATAAGCGAAAGCGGCATAAGGACAAGAGAAGATATCTGCCTTATCAGGAATACGGGGGTGAAAGGAATCCTTGTGGGCGAGTCTCTGCTTAAATACGGCAGTCCGGGCGACAACCTGAAAAAGATCCTTTCATGAAAAGAACGATGGTAAAAATAAAGATATGCGGGTTTACCAGGAGACAGGATATAGAAGATGCTGCCGGTCTCGGCATCAAGATAATCGGAATAAACTTTTTCCCTCCGAGCCCGAGGCATGTAAAAGTAAGGGAGGCAAAAAAACTTCTCGACGGCCTTCCGGATGACGTTTTAAAAGTGGGAGTCTTTGTCAACCCAGATGAAAAGTTCCTTTTCGAGACATCTAAGATTCTCAAGCTTGACGGCATCCAGCTGCACGGCAACGAGCCACCGTGGCTTGTAAAAAAAGTCAGGGAAAAGTTTGCTCCGGAAAAATTCGTCATAAAAGCGGTAAGGGTCAGGGATAAAAAATCCCTCGAAAAAATGAGGATATACAAGCCCGACTATTTTCTCCTCGATTCCTACGAAGAAGCTTTGTTCGGGGGCACAGGAGAAAAAATCGATTACGGTTTTCTTGACAATATAAGCCTGCCGTGGGAAAAGATTTTTCTTGCAGGAGGAATAACTCCCGGAAACATAAGAGAAATTCTTGGCAGATTCAAGCCTCACGGAATAGACGTTGCATCCGGGGTGGAAATGGCTCCCGGCATAAAAGACAGGGAAAAAATAAAGCTTCTTATTAAAAACACGAGGGAAACCAATGACAATGCTGCCTGACAAACACGGAAAATTCGGGGAATTCGGAGGCATGTTTGCACCCGAAACACTCATGCCCATTATTGAAGAGCTGGATAAAGAGTATACAGCAATATCGAAGGATAGGAATTTCAAAAAAAAACTCGCCACTCTTCTCGCAGACTACGCGGGACGCCCAACGCCTCTTTACCTCGCAGAAAACCTCAGCCGGCATGCAGGATGCAGAACATACCTGAAAAGGGAAGACCTTGCTTTCACGGGAGCACACAAGATAAATAACACGCTCGGGCAGGTTCTCCTTGCCAAAACCATGGGCAAGAAAAGGATTATAGCGGAGACAGGGGCCGGGCAGCACGGGGTTGCAACCGCAACTGTAGCCGCCCTGATGAACATGGAATGTGTCGTATACATGGGAGAGGTCGACTGCGAAAGGCAGAAGATAAACGTTTACAGGATGAAACTTTTGGGAGCAAAGGTCGTTACAGTAAAATCCGGAAGCAAGACCCTTAAAGACGCAATAAATGAAGCCATAAGGGACTGGGCAGCCAACTTCAGGGACACCCATTATGTCATAGGCTCTGTTGTCGGATTCCATCCTTACCCGCGCATGGTAAGAGATTTCCAGTGCGTAATAGGAGAAGAAACAAAAAAACAGATTCTCAAAAAGGAAAAAAGACTGCCTGATTACCTTGTTGCCTGCGTGGGAGGAGGAAGCAACAGCATGGGGCTTTTTTATCCTTTTTATAAAAACATGAGGGTAAAATTCATTGGCGTCGAGGCCGGAGGGGAAGGGATAAATAGTCCCAGGCACTCGGCTACACTGATAAAAGGCACCAGGGGCGTCCTGCACGGAAGTTTTTCTTACGTGCTGCAGGACGCTTACGGACAGATTATGCCTACTCACTCGGTATCTGCCGGCCTTGACTACCCGGGAGTCGGTCCGGAACATTCTTTCTACAAGGAGACAAAGAGGGCGGAATACGTGTATGCAAACGATAAGGAAGCTTTAAAGGGATTCCACATCCTGTCTGAAATCGAAGGGATAATACCCGCGCTGGAATCTTCCCATGCAGTGGGATGGGTTATAAAGAACAGGAAAAGGTTTAAAGAAAAAGATATTCTCGTTATCTGCCTTTCTGGCAGGGGAGACAAGGACTTAATGGAGGTTGCCCGCATAGAGGGTTCCCTGGATACAAAAAAGAATGGGAAAAACCATGAATAAAATAGACGAAAAATTTTTCGAACTCAGGGAAAAGGGTGAAAAAGCGCTTATCCCTTTCTTCACTGCCGGATTTCCTTCGCTGGAAAAGACTGTTGAAATGGTCAGAATGGCTGAGAAATCCGGTGCCGACCTGGTCGAACTGGGAGTGCCTTTTTCCGACCCGACCGCCGACGGGCCCATCATACAGCATACGTCCTATAAAGCCCTTGAAGCGGGCGTTGACACGGACAAAATATTCGGGATATGTGCACAACTGCAGAAAACTATAAGTATCCCGTACCTGCTTATGACCTATTACAACCCGGTATATAAGTACGGGCTGAAAAAATTTGCGGCCAGGTGCGGGGAAACAGGAGTTTCCGGAATAATCATACCGGACATGCCTTACGAGGAAAGCAGTATGTTGAAAAGCGTCCTCGGGCAACAGGATGTAACGCTCATAAGTTTCATGACGCCTTTTACATCCGCAAGGCGGGCTGAAAAAATTCTCAAGGACGCCGGGGGGTTTATTTACTTTGTCACCGCAGCCGGGGTCACAGGACCCGGAGGAATTTTTGCCGCGGAACTGATAGATAAGATAGAATTTACCAGGAAGATAACAGGTAAACCGATAGCCGCAGGATTCGGGATATCCGGGGTAAACCAGATAAAAATGATAAAAGACCATGTTGACGGCGTAATCGTGGGAAGTTTCTTTGCGAAGAAAATCATGGATGGAAAAACAGACACGCTGTGGGACATAATAAGAAGATTCAAAAAAGCCTTGAAATAAAACGAGATGCTGAATTAAATTCAGTATGGCAGATGGAACGGAGGCATGGCAAACATGGTGTTGATGATAGATAACTACGATTCCTTTGTATACAATATCGTGCAGTACCTGGGAGAACTTAAAGCCGAGGTGGCCGTTTACAGGAACGACGCCATAACCGTGAAGGATATTGAAAAGCTTGCCCCTGAAAGCATAGTTATTTCACCCGGTCCGGGAAGGCCCGAAGACGCAGGTATTTCGTGCGATATCATAAAGCTGCTCGGTGACAGGTTCCCCATCCTGGGGGTATGCCTTGGCCACCAGTGCATAGGTCATGCTTTCGGAGGCAGGGTCATAGGAGCACCAAGGCTCATGCACGGAAAGACGTCTGAAGTATTCCACGATAAGAAAGGTATTTTCAAGGGAATACCGAGTCCCTTTACCGCAACCAGGTACCATTCACTGATAGTGGAAAAAGATTCGCTGCCCGACGAACTTGAAATAACCGCATGGACTCAACAGGATGAAATAATGGGACTGAGACACAGGAAGCACAGGATATTCGGGGTCCAGTTCCACCCGGAATCTATTCTTACCGAACACGGCATGGATATACTGTCAAACTTCATATCCCTGAAACACCCGTGATATCTGTCACCCTGAGATGTCTTTGTCCAGGATGAAAAGCCGGGAGAGGCGTTTCAGAATAACAGGGTTTCAGTTCAGGTCTTCAGGGACGCCCTGATAAATCCGGCAAAAAGGGGATGCGGTTTGAAGGGTTTTGACTTGAACTCGGGATGAAACTGGGTCGCGACAAAAAACGGATGGTCTTTCAGCTCGAGGATTTCCACGAGGTTCTTCTTTTCGTATATGCCGGAAAAAACCACTCCCTTGCTTTCAAAAAGCTTCCTGTAAACGTTATTGAATTCGTACCTGTGGCGGTGCCTTTCGGATATTTCCGCCTTCCCGTAGCACCTGTAGGCGTTTGTGCCTTTCTTCACCTTGCAGGGGTAAGCTCCGAGCCTCATTGTGCCTCCCATATTCCTTACGTTCTTCTGCTCGGGAAGCATGTCCACGACGGGGTTTTTCGTACAGGGGTCGCACTCGGTGCTCGAAGCATCCCTCATGCTGCATAAATGCCTTGCAATCTCTATTGCCGAACACTGCATGCCCAGGCATATTCCCAGGAAAGGAATTTTATTTTCCCTGACATGCCTGATTGCCCCTATCATGCCTTCAATGCCCCTGATACCGAATCCACCCGGCATTATAACCCCTGAGACTCCTTTAAAAAGATGTTCCGCACCTTCTTTTTCTATTGCTTCGGAATCTATTTTCCTAAGAACAATTTTTGTATTGTTTGCAATGCCTCCGTGCACCAGCGCCTCGTATATCGATTTGTAGGAATCCTGGAGTTTTATGTATTTGCCGACAACGCCTATGACCGCTTCTTTTTCCGTCTTCCTCAGGGTATTGACGACCCTGTGCCATTTTTCAAGGTTCTGTTTCTTTCGGGGCTTAAGGCCGAGATACCTCAAAATGATGGAATCCAGTTTCTGTCGGGCAAATATAAGGGGTATCTCGTATATGAGGTCGGTATCGATGGCTTCGATAACGGCTTCTTTTCTCACGTTGCAGAAAAGGGCTATCTTTTCCTTTATCTCCTCGTTGAGGCTCTTTTCAGTGCGGCAGAGAAGTATTTTGGGCTGTATCCCTATCTCCCTGAGCCTGCCTACGCTGTGCTGGGTCGGCTTGGTTTTCATTTCACCTGCAGCTTTGATGTAAGGTATCAGGGTAAGATGTATGTGAAGGGAATCCTGCTCCGGCGTCTGTATATGTATCTGCCTGACAGCCTCGAGAAAGGGAAGGCTTTCTATATCTCCCACGGTTCCGCCTATCTCTGTTATGACGACATCCACCCCGCTGTTCATGGAAAGCACTGAATCCTTTATTTCGTTTGTGATATGAGGAACGACCTGGACGGTCTTTCCCAGGTACTTTCCTTCACGTTCCTTGGTAAGAACCGAATAGTATATCCTGCCGCTGGTGGTATTGTTCTTCTGGGTCATTTTTGCATCCGTAAACCTTTCATAGTGGCCCAGGTCAAGGTCTGTTTCAGCCCCGTCGTCAGTGACATAAACCTCGCCGTGCTGGAAAGGGCTCATGGTTCCCGGGTCGACATTGAGATAGGGGTCCAGTTTCATGATGGTAACCCTGTATCCGTAAGATTCGAGGAGCGTTCCTATTGAAGCCGAAGCTATTCCTTTTCCGAGAGAGGAAACTACGCCCCCTGTAACAAATATGAATTTTTTCATCGTTAATCTCCCCGTATCATAAGAATGACAGGATAAGAACCATCGCAATGCTATGATGCCTGCAGTTTTTTTATATCTTCAAATGTATCCACGCACGGAGAATCTTTCTTTATTACTGCAACTCTGAGCTTATACCCGTTTTCAATTATCCTTAGATGTTCAAGTTTTTCTATTTTTTCAAGCATGCCGGTCGGCAGCTGCGCAAATTTTCTGAGAAAATTTTTCCTGAAAACATATACTCCTATATGCTTGTAAAAAATAACTCTTTTGAGATGGGCGGGTTCGTTTTCTGCAAAATAGACCGTGGGGTAAGGAATAAGAGACCTGGACGAGTAAAGAGTCAGGTTATCGCTGTCCAGAACTATTTTAACGGTGTTCGGGTCAAACAATTCCTCTGTTTTTCTTATTCTTGTCGCAGACGTAGTCACTCCGCATTTGGGATTTTCCCTGAGGATTCTCAGTGATTCGTCAACCGCCTCGCGGGGGAGAAAAGGCTCGTCTGCCTGAATATTTACTATTATAGAAGCATCAAGCTTTTCTGCCGCCTCTGCAACCCTGTCGCTGCCGCTTCTGCAATTTTTTGAAGTCCATATGGTTTCGGCCCCTAACTTTTGGGCTTCAGAGTATATTTTTTCGCTGTCAGTGGCAATATATATGCCGGAAAAATATTTCACGGCTTTTGCCCTGTTATAAACTCTCTCAAGGACGGATTTTCCGTTTATGGGATAAAGCACCTTCCCCGGAAGCCTTTCCGAATCAAACCTTGCAGGAATAATACAGATTATTTTTTCTTTTTTCATGATATCCTTTTCATAGCCGAATCAATATATGTGACAAATAATGAAAACTTTCTTTTCCTGTCATTTTTTATAAAATACACCAGTTGCTTTACGGGAACCTTTGAGATATAATCTATTGCGAAAAAAGCTCCCATAAAACAATACCATTTTAGCATATATCTGTTGATTTTTATACAGAAAATTTTTGAGCGGCTGAAATTATGGAGTTGGGCAAGTACCTGCAATAATATCATGAGAAAAGAAAAGGCAGAATTGATTGAATCCGCAATAAAGAAAACGGCAGACTTTCTTGAAACAGGGATTGTAAAGGAAGAAGCCTGGACTTGGAATGTTTTCAGGAAAAGATTCCGATACCTGGATAAAGAGGGGAGAAGGTACAAGGCGTTTTCCAGAAAAGGCGAAAATATCATTGTAAGCGTTTCTGCTTCTCCCAAGGATAAGAAAACTCCCTTCAGTGAAAAAAGCAGGGAGTTTATAATCGCAGAAGAAAGGGTTTACAGAAAAACAGACAGGCAGCTGGTACTTGATTTCATCAGTTCCTTTTTCGGCAGGAGAAATTACGATGTCCATTTCCTCGGTCAAAAAGAAAAGAAATTGCCCTACCAGAGATGGAAAAAAGCTTTGATGGCCGAAGGAGAACATTTCGCTGAAATAGAAATAACAAAAACATTTCCTTTCTGGGAAGTCAGGTTAAAAGATGCTGGAGAAAGCGGCCCCTATTTCTGCACCCAGAATTTCCATTTTGTATTCAAGTTGAAATCGTGCATAGCAGCAGAGGAAAAAGACAAGATATCCAACATCCTGATAGAATACGAAGAAAAAGATACGGAAGATTATAGGCTGCTTTCCTTTGCCTCTGTTAAAAAAGCCATATATGGATATAACAGTCCAAACCTCAGGGCTTTTTACTCAGATGAAGGGCTCTTCCCTGAAGTCCAGCACGGTGTGAGACAGACGGTTTACGCCAACCTTGCCGTTGCAATCATAAATGCAAGCGTTTTTGTAAGAGTGGCTGAAAGACTGCAGGGAAATACCTGGTATACACTTGCTGCGGGCGTGCTTGTTTTTATCAGGGCCCCTGCGGAAGTTTTCTATGTGAAAAAATCCCTTGCGATAAGCAAGCATTTACCTTCAACCAAGGCGAAAGACACATTGGAGTCCGATGAATTCAGAGAATTTTCCGAGAGAAAAGATGTCAGAATATGGAGAAATTTCGAGAAAAAACTCTATGACATAGTGAAAAAGAAAGATAATTTCACGCTTCTTCTTGAAAAATACGACTCCATAAAAAAAGACATAAACGAGGCATTGAAAGAGCAAAACAGGGAAAATATCTACGATGTATTAAAAACAGAGCTCATGTTTACGGATGAAGATATGGCTGAAATCCGCTATTTCGTCTCCCATCTGGAACCGCTCGACATAAAGAAAATAACCGAGGGTCTCATGGAGAGCATGGAACTATTGTTTAAAAAAAGGGTTTTCAAGCCCAACGCGGATTTGTCCCTGAAAAAATATATAGAAGAAATATTCCCCATTAATCTTCTTAACACGACTTTCAGCAAAACATTCAAGATTGTCAGGGACAGGATTAAGCAGGAAGAAAGGTTGCCTTCAAATGAAGATGTTTCGCGCCTCGTATCTACCTGCAAAAAACAGATTCTGCCTTTCCGTCTCATGGATATACTTCTTTTTGTTTCCCTTTACGCCATGGGTTATGCGGCAACATTCATAGCGGGACTTCCTGACATGTTCGTACCCCTTTACTACATTTTGTACGGGGCGGCGGCAAACGTCATAAACGCGGCGGTACTGAGAATCGGATACCAGGTCAGCATGCAATACATTTACAGAAACCTCGGCAATGCCCCCACTGTGAGCAGCGCCGCCGACGCATGGAACGAATACAACTCGCACCTCATGAGAATATGGGCTATTTTTTCTTCGCTTGGACTGATAATAGGCGTGAGCGGCAAACTTCTTTCTGACGCCACTCATGGAATTTCAAGATACGCAGTCGAACTTTTTGCCCTTATACTTTACATCAAAGCTTTCAGAGAATGGTATTTTTACTATTCCGAGCTTGAAACCAAGATAAAGACGGAGGCAAGAAAATGACATGGCTGATAAGATTCGGCGTTTCAATGGAAAAACAACTTCTTGAAAGATTCGACCGCATACTTCAGAAAGAAGGATACACAAGCCGTTCCGAGGCAATAAGAGACCTGATAAGAAAAAACATTGTCGAAGGAGAATGGGAACATGGAGAAACCGTGGCAGGGAGCATAATGCTGGTATATAACCACCACCAGAGGGAACTGCTTGAGAAAATCATGGACATACAGCATGATTTTCACGACGTAATAATATCAACCCAGCATGTTCACATGGACGAAGACAACTGCCTCGAGATAATAGTGGTCAAGGGCAAGGTTGAAAAAATCAAGAACATATACAATGCCCTTACCGCATTGAAAGGAGTTAAACACACTTCCCTGTCACGTGCAACGACAGGCAAGAAAATATAGACGGACATTCACGCGGAGAATTGGAGCTGCCAGAGTTTATAGTAGTCTCCCCGCATATCAAACAACTGCTGGTGTGTTCCCATCTCGGATATTCTTCCGTTCATAAGAACAATTATCCTGTCCGTGTTGCGCAAGGTTGACAACCTGTGAGCTATGATGAAAACGGTCCTTCCTTCGATGATATTGCCGAGAGCCTGCTGGAGAAGAGTTTCCGAATTACTGTCGAGAGAAGCCGTGGCTTCGTCAAGAATGAGAATTTCGGGGTTCCTGTAAACCGCCCGGGCTATGGAAAGAAGCTGCTTCTGGCCGCCCGACAAGGTTGTTCCTCTCTCTCCGGCTGTCGTCAGGCAGCCTTCAGGCAGGGCCTCTACAAGTTTTTTAAGACCAGAAATATTGAGCGCATTCTCAAGCCTTTGAGGGTCCGTTTTTTCTGAGAGAGTTATATTCTTTTCTATGGTATCGCAGAATATAATCGGCTCCTGTGTCACAAATCCTGTTTTGCCTCTCAACGACTCGAGGGTAAATTCGCGAATATCCTTCCCGTCAATAAGAATTTGTCCCGATACAGGGTCGTAAAACCTGAGGAGAAGCCCTGCAAGAGTGGTTTTCCCTGCCCCCGTATATCCCACGATACCCAGTTTCTCTCCCTTTCTTACGGAAAGGTTTATGTTGCTGAAAATTTCCTTTTTCCCATAGGCAAAACTCACTTCTTTAAATTCTATCTTCTCCTTCAGTCCCGGGAAAACCTCCTTTCCTTCATCCTTAACCGAGCTTTCCTTGTCGAGAATCCCGAATATCCTGTGCAGGGCGGAACTCTCGTGTTTCAGGTTGGCGTAGGCTTTCGCAACGTCTTTTATGGGACTTATTATTGAAAAAAGGGCTATAAAAAAAAGAAAGAGGAACCCCGAGCTAATAGAACCTTCGATAACTTTGCTTGCCCCGTAATAAATAATTCCGCTTGCCCCGACAACGGCGACTATCTCGGTAAAGGGCGATATCAGGAGTATCCTCATGGAGGAAGACATTACAGTTCTGAATATGTTCTCGTTTTCAGATTCAAATTCTTCTATTATGCTTTTTTCACGGTTGTATGCCTTGATTATCTGCTGCCCGTAAATTCCTTCGTGTATAAGGTTGCCTATTACACCGTATTTTTCCTGGACCTTTTTCCCGAGCTTCCTCAGCTTCTTTCCTATATTTATGACAGGAAGCAGAAGCGGAGGGAATATCAGGAGGGAAAAAAGGCTCATTTTCCAATCAATCATAAAGATAATGAAAAAATAAACTATCGCCAGCGTGCTTTGAAATATCAACGCGGGAATATTGACGACAAACGACCTCATCAGAAGGTTTACGTCGTATATTATATGGGAAGTTATGTTTCCGGACTGGCCATGGCTGAAGAAATCCATGGAAAGGTATGTAATTTTTGAATAAATCCTGTTGCGCAGGTCTGTCAGAATCCTGTTTCCGAAAAAATGGAAATAATAATTGTTAAGATAGAAAAAAAGTCCCTTGAGGAAAATCATGACAATTACAAAAACGATGAGGTATTTCAGCATCACAACAGGAGCTATCGAATTGAGAACGGAGATTAAAGGCTCAAGCCTTGAATAGACAAAAACAGGCAGTTTTGACGGCAGCATAATCTTCCTTCCTGCAATAATTATGTCAAGCATGGGAACTATGGAAGAGAGAGAAATGCCATTCAACACGGCGCTAAGCACCATGAAGACCATGCCTGCGGCAAAATACTGCCATTTCATGCCCACGTATTTCCTGACATTCAAGAATTCCTTTATCATCTTTTTCTCTCTGAATAATCAATTACCATCTCTGCAACTTTCCCGCTGACATGTCCGGTGCCCATTTTCTCTCTTATAAGCCTGAAACCCTCCGCCTGTTTCCGGTAAAGGTCTCCCTTGTCAAGAATGTTAAAAACATCTTCCCTGATTTTGTCCGGTGGAAAAAACTGGACATATTCCGGGACTGCTTTTTCTTCAAGCATAAGATTAACGGGGCTCACATTTTTCAGTTTTACCAGCATTCTGGCAAGCCTGTAATTCAAAAAGGAGGTTTTATAGAAAACAATAGACGGCCTTTCCATAAGGGCAACCTCCAGGTTAACAGTACCGCTTGCGGCAAAAACCAGTGAGGAACCGCTTATCACTTCATACAGGTCTTCCTTTATCGATATGTCATTTATGCCGCATTCCGCCAGTAAAGACTCTTCCAATTGCCTTATTTTATCATCTGAAGCCGAAATAAGAAATTCAAGTTTTCTTTCCATGGCCAATTGCTTTGCGATTTTTACAAACTCCGGCACAAGGTTCCTTACTTCTTCTTCCCTGCTGCCGGGCAAAAATCCTATAACAGACGCTCCCGGTTGCAAGGGAACTTTCCTGCCCTCTCTATTCCGGCAGGCATCCTCTACCAGGTCTCCGGCAGGATGGCCAAACCAGCGGCATTCTATTTTTTCCTTCCTGTAAAGCTTTTCTTCAAAAGGAAAGATAGGGATAACAGCCTTGATATATCTTCTTATTGTTTCTACCCTGCCGTAACCGTGGGCCCATATCTTGGGGGGGATGTAATAGATACACGAATATCTGCCGCCGACAGCCCTTGCGACTTTGAGGTTAAAACCCGGGTTGTCTATGAAAACCACGACAGACGGTCTTTCCTTTTCTATGGCTTCCACGACCCTTTTGTATGCAACATAAAAAAGTCCTATATTCCTGATAACGTCGGAAAATCCCATCTTGCCGCATGGCATATCCACGAAAAAGTTTGAGACCGATTTCATCTTTTTGCCTCCCGTGCCAAGAATAAAAGCTTTGGGAGCTATCTTCCTGATGCTTTCTGCAAGGAGACTGGCGTAGTTGTCTCCGGATGTTTCGCCTGCAAGTATGGCTATTTTCATTTATTTTTTTGTTTTCAGAAAAAGGAGGTAATGCCCAACATCCACACCTTCGTATCGATACCCGAGTTGGGCTCTTTTATGTCAAGGTTGGAGATATGCCGGTTCCTGAATTCGGCGGAAATTCTCACGTTTCTTCTTTCATAGGCAATGCCGTAACAGAGCTGGTCGACAAAATTGAACCTCGTTGCCTGTTCCCTGGTATCCTGCGACATGTATACAACTCCTGTTCCGCCTCTGATGTAGGGTTTCAGGGCAAAATTCCATGGAACGGAGTATTTAAGATAAACGGAACATCCGGCTTCCATGTTTGTATCGGGAGAAGTGACAAAAGCAAGAAAGGGCTCGAGCTGGAAAGAAAAGTTTCTCATCCAGCCTTCCTTCCTGAGAGGATAAGAAAAGTCAATGGCGGCAAGATAATATTCGTAGTTGCCGTTATCCAGTTTTTTATCCCCCCCGTATCCGAGAAAGATTTCAGTATCGGAAGGTTTCCTGATATCGAATGCGCACGCTTCATTAAAAACCAGAATTGATATGAATAATATAAAAAGCACTTTCAAAATATTCAATACGCAATTTCTGTTCGCCATTCAAAGACTCCTATGCCTCAGTATGTCTATAACCAGCCAAACCCCGAGTATCGCAGAAACAGAGAATCCTACGACTCCGAAAACCGGATACCTCCCTGAATCTGACATCATTATCAGGGAAGAGGATATGATAAGGGCAGCTATAATAAGGCTGAAAGAGAGCCTGCTGCTTGATTTATCTATTGTAGAGATAAGGTCGTGCAAGCCCTTGTGTTCAAATGCTATATTTATATATCCTTTCTTCAGCATCTTCATTAAAGAGTCAATGCTTGCCGGAACTTCCCTGGCCATTCTGGCAAATCCCCCCGAAATATTTATGATATCCTTCAGAATGTTTTTCAGCCTGGCCCTTTCGGCCATAAACTTTACTATGTGAGGTTTTATTCCGACAGCTATGCTGAAATCGGGATTAAGGGAAAGCCCTATGCCTTCAAGCGTAACCATGGTTTTTATGAGAAGCGTGAAATTTGCGGGTATCCTGATGTAATATTTTCTCATTACTGAAAAACTGTCTTCAATAAGAGTGTTGATATCTATATCCTTTATGGGAATTTCCCGATACTGGTCCAGAATTTCTTCTATTTCTTCCCTGAAACTTTTCGTGTCGGTGTCCTCTTTCATAGCTCCCATCATTTCGAGGCTTTCCATGATTCTTGATGAATTTCCTTCAGTCAGTCCTTTAAGAAAATATATCAGTTCCAGCCTTCTTTCCTCGCTAATTCGCCCGACTATTCCGAAATCGATAAAACAGAGCCTGCATTCTTCCGTTACAAGTATATTTGCCGGATGAGGGTCCCCATGGAAAAAACCGTCGATGAATATCTGTTTCATCATGGAATTAAGGCCTATCTCCGAAAGTTTTTTCTTGTCAATACCCGCCTTTTCAAGTTCGTTAATCCTGTTTATCTTTATGCCTTTAACAAACTCGAGGGTAAGCACGCGTCTTGTGGTCAGTTCCCTGAACACAAAAGGAACATAGATATCCTCATCCTTCTCAAAATTCTCCCTGAATCTTTCTATATTGCGGCCTTCCATGGAGAAATCAAGCTCTTTTTTGAGAGACTTTTCAAACTCTCTGACGATATTCAGGGGCTGGTATATCTGAGATTCCTTGATGAATTTTTCTATAAGCTCGGCAATATCGTACATGATGCTTATGTCTACTTTTATCTGCTCCTCTATGCCGGGTTTCTGTATCTTGACGGCAACGTTCGTGCCTTTGTATTTTGCCCTGTGAACCTGCGAAACGGAGGCTGAAGCGAAAGCAACTTCCTCAAATTCCGAGAAAACTTCGCCCACGCTTTTCCCAGTTTCCTTCCTGAATATTTCACTTATTTTTTCAAAAGGCACGATGAACGTGCTGTCCTGAAGTTTTTCAAGTTCATGGATATAAGGCAGGGGAACAAAATCGGGGCGGGTGCTTAAAATCTGCCCCAGTTTTATGAAGACAGGACCGAGCTCCTCGAGCATTTTTCTTACCCTTACGGGAGCCGAAAATTCTTCTTTTTTCCTTTTCCTTGAAGGTATCTTGAAAAGCTTGCCCAGGTGGGTTTTCTCGACAATTATCCCGAACCCGTATTTTGTGACAACGTTGATTATCTGCTTGTACCTTCTCAGCTTTTCAGTTAACCTGTATCTGTTCATTTTCAAGGTATTTTCCCTGCCAGAGCGGGTCTGTGTATTCCCTGTATTTCATGTTATATGCGGGCATGCTCCCGTTTTCAATAAAGGACAGGTACTCCTTGGCTCCCTTGTCGCAGGGCAAAGCCCCTGTTTCTTTAACGAGGGCATAAAAATCCTTTGCATTGTCTCTTATGGCGCATGGGACAAGAAGATTGCCGCATTTGTGCCTGGGCTGTTTTATCCAGTAGTTATCCTGCCATTCTCTGATTTTCCCGAAAAACCGGGATTTTACAGCGTCGGTTATTGTCTGCCCATTTTCATACAGGCTGTAAAGGTTGTTGCAGTCCCTGTCCTTGAACGGTATGAAAACACATGGGGTGATGGTGCCGTCCCACATGATGTAAAAATATCCTCCTCCTCTCGCGGCCGCCATGCATCCGTCGGAAGCCGTTCCGGAATTCCAGAAATCGGCAATGAAAATTTTCTGGTTAATAACAATTTCCCATATTTTCTTCAACATTCTAAGCCTCTGTTCCGGAGTTACCATAAGTTCCACGGACGGATTCCTGCCAATGGGCATATACTGAAAGTACCACCCGTAAGTGGCTCCCATCCTGTTGAAGTAAAAATCTATGAACCTGTCGGACAGAAGCATATCGGCATTATGCCTTGTAGGCGTTACAGAAACTCCGAAAGGCACCCCTGCCATGCGCAGGTTTTCCATTGCATCCATTATCCTGGCATAGGTTCCCTTGCCCCGTCTTTCATCTGTTTCTTCCTCGAAGCCTTCCACTGATATCGCAGGCGTAAAATTTCCCAGTTCTGATAATTTTTTTGCCGCATCTTTATTTATCATGGTGGAATTTGTATAGGCCATGAAATAGGAATCCGAATGTTTTTCGAGTATGTCAAAAAGAGTTTTGCCGCTTTCCCTGTAAGCAAAAGGTTCTCCTCCCGAGATGACGAAGAAATATGAGCCGAATTCCTTGTTTATTTCCGTCAGGACCCTGTCGAAAACACCGTATTTCAGTGTGCTTTTTTCATAAATATCCCCCGCATAGCAACCCTTGCATTTCAGGTTGCACACATTGGTGGGAGAAATGGTAACAAAAGTGGGAGGACGAAAGCCGTGTTTTTCGTTAAATTCTCTTCTTGCGTAAACTCCTTCCAGGATAACCTTCCTGAGAAGTATATCAGTAATAGACCTTGTACAACCCGGCGACATCAGCCCGTTGTCAAGGGCCTTTCCGATTGAATGAAGAAGGGCCCTTCCCATGTAATACCTTTCCTCTTTAACCTTGACAGGTCTTTCGGGACCCCTCAAGGAAATTTTGTACGTGGCCTTATCAATTGCATTGAGAAGCTTTCTTCTTGTTACGGAAGTCTTCAAACCGGCATTTAAAAGCCCTGTCATTACCTTCTGAGACGGTCCTTTTTCCAGAACGGTTAATATTTTATCTTCCAGATTAGTCATATTAACCTCCTTTACCCCGCTTGCCCCAGGCTTTTCTGGGGAACTCATCTTTGATACACTTTCATGGTGAGGGGTTTATCCCGCTTGCCCCGGGCTTTTCCGGGGCTTGTCCCGTTTACCCCGGGCATTTCCGGGGAACTCTGCTCTGTTTCTCCTCAATTGTGAGGGGAACTCTTCTTTGATACACTTTCACGGTGAGGGGTTTGTCCTGAACTCTGCCATGTATCCCTTTCACGGTGAGGGGTTATGATTTTTCGCTTTTACTTTCTTTATCCCGGGTGTTTCCGTGGTTTACTGACGGAGGACCGTCCTCCGCAAAAAACGCCGAGGACCGACCTCCATCAAATTCTTTTTGCGTATGGGCACCGCTAAAAAAAATCTTTTACGAAGCACTCCTTTTTCTGTCACCCTGAGATGACTTTGCTCAGGGTCTATTGTTTGGATCCTGAACACAAGCGTTTCAGGATGACAAGCATGTGTTCAACTTCATCATACGCTTTCAAGGCACAGAATTGCCTTTTTCCTGCAGGACCCTTTCAATGAACCCGCCGCCGAGCAATAAATCTTTGCTGTAGAAAACTGCCGCCTGCCCGGGAGTTATTGCCCTCAGAGGATTGTCGAAAACTACCCTGGCCTTTCCTTCACTTTCAGGATAGACAACAGCCCTTGCCGCGGCATGCCTGTACCTTATTTTAACCTCGCATTCCACAGGCGAGTCCGGTTTTTGCATGCCTGAAAAATGAACGTCCGATACAATAAGTTCCTTCCTGTACAAATCCTGTTCCGGGCCAAGCATGATAATGTTGTTCCGCGCATCTATTTCGACAACATAAAGAGGTTTCCCCCCTGCGATTCCCAAACCCTTTCTCTGCCCTATAGTATAATATATTATACCCCTGTGCCTTCCGATAAGATTCCCTTTCGTGTCGACAACATCTCCCTCTTCGGACTTATCCGTGAAAACCAGGTCCTTATTGCCCGAAATGAAATCCTGGCTTTCCTCTTTTTCGCTCACGGGAAAATTATTCCTGCGGGCGATAGCACGTATATCTTTTTTCGTATAGGGCCCGAGCGGAAATATGAGTTTCGAAAGCTGCTTCTGAGTCAGAAGAAACAAAAAGTAACTCTGGTCTTTATCCGCATCCCTGCCTTTTTTCAGAACATATCTTTTGCCTTCGCGGGAATATTCGGCAACGGCATAATGGCCGGTGGCAAAGAAATCAAAATCCCGTCCTCCTGCAACAGCCTTTTCAAATAACAATCCGAACTTGATAAACCTGTTGCAGATAACGCAGGGATTGGGAGTTCTTCCTTTTAAATATTCCCGCCTGAAATAATCGAGAACAACTTTGTTATATTCCCTGCTGAGGTCAATCACCGTTAAATCAATGCCCAGCATATCTGCAACTTCTTTGGCGTCCCCGATATCCTTGCCTTCAGGGGAATAACAGGCCGGCCCGGCAAAAACATCTTTCTCTTTTTTGTCCCATACCTTCATAAAAACGCCCGTTACCCCGTATCCCTGTTCTTTCAGCAAAAAAGCAGCGACTGAAGAATCCACTCCTCCGCTCATGGCCACAAGAACTTTTTTATTTCCCATTTTTATTTGATGGAGGAAGAATCTTCAGCGCCCTGTTCATACTGCCGCTCCTGAACCCTTCAAGGTCAAGCGTAATATAATCATAACCTGCTTTTTTCAGTTTTCTTGAGATTTTTTCCTTCATGCGTACGGCATCTTCCAGTCTTTCCCGCGATATTTCTATTCTTGCCAGATTGCCATAATCCCTCAAACGCACTTCCCTGAAGCCGAGCGACCTGAGAAATTTCTCGCCTTCGCCTATTCTTTTAAGCCTGCTTTTTGAAATCGCCTGTCCGTAAGGTATTCTCGACGCAATGCAGGCCATTGAAGGTTTATCCCAGAAAGAAAGTTTTTTGTTTTTTGCATAAAGGCGGATTTCTTTTTTACCCATGCCGGCTTCTTGCAGGGGGGAACGTACGCCGTATATTTTCCTGGCTTTTTCCCCGGGACGGAAATCCATGGAATCATCTCTATTCGTTCCGTCAACTATGGAGTCAAAACCATACTGCCTGCAAAGTTGTTCCATCTTTTTGAAAAGTTCGCTTTTGCAGTAAAAGCATCTTTCGGGAGGATTTGCTACAAATCTTTTATCTTTGAACTCATCGGTTTCAACAAGCACGTGTTTTACCTTGAAAGCCCTTGCTATTTTCACAGCTTCCCGCTTTTCCTGTGCAGTGTAGGTGGGAGAAACCGCGGTAACTGCAATGATATCTCTTTTATCAAGCGACTCGGTCGCAATTTTCAGCAGGACAGAACTGTCAACGCCTCCCGAAAAGGCTACCATTATCTTCCCCATTCTTTTCAGGATTTCCCGAAGCTTCCGGACCTTCCTTTCCATCCCCTCCCCTTTCATTCAAAAGACCTCCTTTCCTTGAGAGGTCAATCCACGGCCACGACCTCTTTTATCTCGGGGACTCTCTCTTTTATTATTGCTTCGATGCGCATTTTAAGGGTCATCGTTGAAAAGGGACATCCCTTGCAGGCGCCCTGCAATCTTACGCTGACTTTGTTATCCTTGACTTCGACAATCTCACAATCTCCTCCGTCTGCCTGCAGAAATTTTCTTACGTCTTCCATTGCTTTTTCAACCTTTTCTTTAAGTTCCATATCTGTTTCTCTCCTTTTTTTATAGTTTCACAATCCTTGCACCGTTTCTCTTTCCTTCCGCGTTGCCCTTGGCCAGTCCTGCCAGCCATGCAAATATGCAGACGATAAGGAATATTGCCGTCTTGAGGTAAAGCGGCGTTACCAGGCGCACCAATCCCACCGCAAGGAAGAAACCAGCAAGAGGTATCCCGTATAGAAAAAACACGCCTTTTAAAACAGCCGTTTCGTTTATTTCTATCCTTACCCTGTCTCCCTTTTGCATTCCCTCATATCCGGCCGCTTCAAGAAAAGGTTCTCCTCCCGCTCCCCTTCTGCACATGTTGCAGCAGCTGCAGTTTCTTCCGCCGCTTTTCTTTTCAACAACTACAAAACCCTTGCCGTCTTTTATATCTACCACCCTGCCATATTCTTCCATTGGAATTTCACTTCCTGTTTTTCTGTTTTTCCCTGTAATCCCTTATCGCCGATTTAAGACCGTCTTCAGC
>DAOQVZ010000024.1:0-22467 GCA_035341815.1 bacterium | reverse complement strand
AACTGTATCTCTTTTGCCTCACGGCTTTACGACTTTACTTATGTAACTCTCTATATATCCTATGCAAACAGCAAAAGAACTTATCAGATAACGCAGGATACAGTTTATCACCTTTTGGCTCAATGTAGAGATTTTGCACCGAAACACAAGTTCCGATTCAAGAATCCGCTGTATACTTTGGATACTACGGTAATAGAGCTTTGTTTATCAATGTTTCCCTGGGCGAAATTCAGGAAACGTAAAGGGGCATTGAGACTGCATGCTCTTTTAGAAAACAAGGGAACTTTTCTTTACCCATAACTTTGGAAAGCATAATTACGATGGATAAAGATTATGTAGATTTCCAATGGCTGTATAGCCTCACTCAACATGGGATATACTTCGTAACAAGAGCGAAAAACAACATGAAATACAGGGTTGCTGGACAGCAGAAAGTCAACAGCATCAAGGGATTGATATCTGATGAAGAAATTATTCTTGTTGGTCCTCTGACGCAGCAAAAGTATCCGGGGAAATTGTGGTTGGTAACCTATTATGACAGAGAACATGACAAGATTTATCAGTTCCTGACGAACAATTTCCATCTGGCGGGGTATACGATAACCCAGATTTACAAAGCACGTTGGCAGGTTGAGATATTTTTCAAGTGGATAAAGCAGAATCTGAAGATAAAAACGTTCCTTGGAACAAGCAATAATGCAGTATTGACGCAGATATGGACGGCAATGATTTATTACTTACTTCTGGCTTATATCCGATACCAGAGCAACTATAAGTATTCGCTATTGCATTTAACAAGGGTAATTAAGGAATGCCTGTTCAGAAGGGCTCGTATTATTGACTTGCTGAAACTGAGTCTATGGAAAGCTCAACGTTTGCGAAACCCTTGTTGTGAAATGAGTTTGTTTTAATTAGGAAATTTTTATTGGACACCACTGTCATTGAATGATAAATGTGGCAACCTGTCTTTTCCAAAAGTCTTCAGGATTTTATTTGCGAGCTCAATAACATTTTCACCTTTCCTTCCGGAACGCAGAAGAATAGCAAGAAGTTCAGAGGCAGAAAGTTTTTCAGGTCCGTATTGCATCAGCTTTTCACGGGGTCTTTCCACCTTCGGCAGGTCTTTAATCTTCTTTTTGTCTTTCATTTTCATCATCACTTTTTAAACAGGTCGAGATATTCCTTCAGTTCAAACATCCTGTTTCTTGAAAAACCTGTTATTTCTTTAAGCAACCCCAAGTCAACCAGTGATTTAATAAGCCTGTTTGCGCTGTTAAAACTCATTGACAATTCTTTCACCGCTTTTTTATTATCAATAATGGGGTTTGAAAACATGTAAAGCAAAAATTTTTGCGCCTTTCTTACCCTTGAGCCGAGAGTTGCAATTTTGTTTTCATATTCCTCCCGCAGCTCTATTATTGATTTGAAGGTTTTAATACTATCGGAGGCGGTTTCAATTATGCCGTTCAAAAAGAATTTTGTCAACTGTTCTAAATTGTTATTCTGTCTTGCCATTGTCAGAGAATCATAATAGGCGCTCCTATGTTTCTCAAGAAAAGCAGACAGGTACAAGGTTGGTTTGTTTAAAATACCTGCATCAATAAGTTGAAGTGTAATTAACAATCTGCCAATCCTGCCATTACCGTCAAGAAATGGATGAATAGTTTCAAATTGATAATGGCTTACGGCAATTTTTATCAGGACAGGGATTTTCAAATTCTTGTTGTGCCAGAATTTTTCTAAGTCAGCCATCAGGTCTGGAACCTCGTTATGGTTCGGAGGAATAAAAAAAGCATCGGTTAAAGAAGAACCTCCGATCCAGTTTTGACTTTTCCTGATTTCACCAGGGTATCTATGTTCGCCTCGGACACTCGATAAAAGTATTTTATGTGTTTTTTTTATCAAGCGCAGGCTGACAGGAAGTCTGTTTAATTCTTTTATGGCAAAATTCATCGCCCTGATGTAATTTTGAACTTCCTTCCAGTCATCCCTTTTTTCCGGTTTTATCTCCTCTCTCGGCAATATTGCTTCATCAATCTCCGTTTTTGTTCCTTCCAGCATGCTTGACCTTGTTGCTTCTTTTACAACGTGCATTTTTATGAAGAAATTTACATCAGGAACAAGAGAAGAATAGGCTTTTAATTCACCCAGAAGCTGCATAGCTTCTGCAAGTAAAACATCAATTTCCTTATCTTCCCATTCAAAATTTCGATTAATAAAGGAAGGAGTGAAGCTTTTATATTGATAACGCTGCCTGTAGATTCCTGCTTTGAAATTTTTCATATTTTTGAAATTTGACAATATGGATATCTATATTTCCATTTTACAGGCATTTTGGAAATATGTCAAATTTAAGAAGTTGTTAAAAAATGAATAAAGCAGAAGCCCCTAAAGGTATTCTCTAAAGCGCAGGTGGAGCAGACCGGAGTTGAACCGGCAACCTTCCGCATGCGAAGCGGACGCTCTCCCATTGAGCCACTGCCCCATGTATATCAACTAGTGTCGTGTCTCATACATCTCTTTACATTTGATTTTTCTCTTGACACGACACTTTCAGGCAGGGGGCAAACCCCCTCCTAACGTCACGGAAAAAACTCCGTTCCTATTCTCCCCCAAACATGAGGGAGCCTCTCCCTCACCCTTTCTCAGTGTGCTATGCTTTGTTTTCAAATGTAAAGATCTGTTCGGGACAGCACACTGGTTTACAATTTTACTACAATATGGGATTAAGCGCAACTTTCTTCCATGAGACTCCTGTGGCGGAAATAAACATTTTTCCACCTTCCACTTTTGAAATATAACAGTAATGCAAAGCAGAGAAGGATGTCGGCAGCGTTTATTCCGAGCCATATTCCGCTCGTAGCCAGTCCTAATTTCAGAGACAGGAAATATGCAAAAGGAATTCGTATGGCAAGGGAGAACAGCGCTACCAGGACTGTCGGGAATGCCGTATCACCCACTCCCGTAAGGCCCCTTTGAATAATCATGGATATTCCGAGAAATGGAAAAGTGACCATTATGAATCTAAGAAAGTTAGAGCCTATAGAAATAACTGAACTGTTGTCGTTAAAAAGTCGCAGTATCTGCGGAGCGAAAATAAATATCACGATAACTGCGGGTAGCAGCAATATCTCAAACATTTTCGTGGCAAAAAGCATGCTTTTCTTTGCCCTGTCCTCTTTATTTGCGCCCATGTTCTGTCCCATGAGTATAGCTGAAGCGTTGGCAAATCCAAAGCCGGGTACTACAAGGAGCATTCTTATCTTTGTTCCTACACCGTAAGCTGCAAGGGTTTCAGGTCCATAGGAAGCTACAAGTCTTGTCAGGAAAAGCAGGGAAATGTTGTTGATTAATAACTGCATTGAAGAAAAGAAGCCTATGCTCATGATTCTTTTTATGAAAACAGGCTTAATTCCGAAGTGATGTACTGCAAGGTTTAAACCATCCTTTTTTTTGAAAAGGATAAACATAATTGTCAAAAATCCTATGAACCTGCTTACAGCAGTTGTAATGGCAGAACCGGCAACTTCCATTCTCGGGAATATGCCTATGCCAAATATGAGAAGGGGATCAAGAATAATGTTTATTATATTTGTAAGTATAAGAATGTAAAGGGGGGTTCTTGCATCTCCTGAGCCTCTCATGGACTGATTCAAAGTAATGTGAAGGAAGAGAAAACCGGATGAAAGAAAACTTATGCGCAGATAGGGCTTTGCAATTTCAAGAACCTCTCCCGTGGCTCCAAAAAGCCTCAGGAGGTATTCCACCCCGAAAAGTCCTACTATTATCAGGAAAAACCAGAAAAAGAGAGACAACATTATTGTCTGCCATAATACCTGGTTTGCGCTGTCATAATCCTTCCTGCCGACAAAATGGGATATGAGGGCTATTGTGCCTGTTGTCACTCCGGTTGTGCATATGGTTATTAAGGTAAGTATAATTACCGATACGGAAAGTCCAGCCAGGGCTATATGACCCAGCTTTCCGACAAAAAAAAGGTCTACGACTGAAAATGTGTTTATGAGGAACCCGCCTGCCATCATGGGCAGGGCGAGGTGTAAAATGCCTGATTTTATATCTACCTTTGTAAGGTCTACTTCTTTTTTTTTCACCAAAGTTTCTCCGTTGAATTTATAGAAATTTCACAAAGTTTTATTATAAGGCAATCGAAAAAAAAATCAAATCTGCCTTTTTTTGAAATGTGAAATAATTTGGAATGAAGCTGTTTTTTGAAGTATAATATCTGGATAATTTATATATATAAGAACAAAACAAGTAAAAAAAGGTTTTGGAATGAAGAAAACTGTAATATTCGGGGCAGGCCAGATAGGCAGGGGATTTATAGGAGATATCTGCAGCAGTTCGAATTACCATCTTGTTTTTATTGACGTGTCAAAGCAGGTTGTGGACCTGCTCAATTTGAAAAGAGAATATCCTGTATGGCTGTTAGGCGAAAGAAAGATTGAGAAAAAGGTGGACAATCTCAGAGCCATGAGTTTTACCCAATCAGGCGACATAGCAGAAGAAATTTCCGATGTGGATATTGTTTTCACGGCCGTTGGGGCAAATAATCTTTCTCTTCTTTCTCCTGTTATCGCGGAAGGCCTGAAAATTAAAAGCAGGAAAAACAAAGGGTATTGCAATATCGTGATATGTGAAAATCTTCTCGGAAGCGCGGAGGTTTTGAGGAAAAATATTATAAAAAACCTTTCTCCATCCGAGACGGCATACATGAAAGAGAACGTGGGTTTTGTGGAAACTGTCGTAAGCAGAATGGTTGCTCCTTTGTCCGATGAATTAAGAAAAAAGGAGCCGTTGCTTGTTACTGTTGAACCGTATAATATACTGCCTGTTGCAAAAAACAGCTTCAAGGGTGAAATTCCTGCAGTCAAGGGTTTTTATCCTGTGGAAAACATCTACCCTTACGAGGAACTGAAACTCTTCGTGCATAATCTTGCCCATGCATCTCTCGCCTATACAGGTTTTCAAATGGGATACGAATTTATATGGGAATGCATGGAAGACAGAAGGCTTCTGGGAATAATGGAAGGAGTAACTGAGGAAACAAAATCAGCGATTATAAAAAAACATGTTTTTGACAGGAAAGAGGTGGAAAATTATATTTCGGACCTTTTTATGAGATTTAGGAACAAGGCGCTTAACGACACTGTTTGGCGCGTGGGAAGGGACCCTTTGAGAAAGATAGGCCCAAATGAAAGGATATCGGGAGGAATGAAAATGTGCCTTCGGGAAGGCATTTTCCCAGAAAATATATGTTTTGTAATGGCCTCCTGTTTATGTTATAATTATCAGGATGATAAAAATGCCCTGTTTCTGCAGTTAACTCTCAGGGATAAGGGCATAGATTACGTATTAAGAAACATTTCCGGCATAGAGGACGAAAGGATTATATGCGAGGTTAAAAACAGATATAACGAGATAAAGGAGAGAAAAAGTGATAGCGGCAATTTTAAAGAGGCCTGAACAGCTGGATATCGAGAATGTTGATATTCCGGTTCCCGGCGATGATGAGATTATTATAAAAGTTGGCGCATGCGCTATTTGCGGCACGGATGTCAAGACTTACAGGCATGGACATAAAAACATAGTTTTTCCAAGGATAACGGGCCATGAAGTGAGCGGAACCGTGAGCGAAACGGGTAAAAATATAAAAAACTTCAGGGAAGGCGACAGGGTAGCCGTTGCTCCGGCAATTCCCTGCGGTGTCTGTTATTACTGCAGAAGGGGATACCAGTCTTCCTGCGAAAATCTAAAAGCAATCGGTTACCACTATGACGGAGGTTTTGCCGAATACATGGCGGTTCCGGCAGATGCCGTGAGAAACGGCTGCGTAAACAAGATTCCGGAAGGACTTTCCTTTCAAGAAGCTGCAATAGCCGAACCTCTTGCCTGCGTGATTAACGGACAGTCTCTCAGCAGGATAGAGCAGGGGGATACCGTTCTTGTTATAGGAGCAGGGCCCATAGGCTGTTTTCATGCCGAGTTTGCGCTTAATACGGGTGCGGGAAAAGTTCTACTTGCGGATATATCCGCTGAAAGACTTCAAATGGCTGAGTTTACGGGAGCTGTAAAAGTGGATATGAGCAGGGAAAATATTAAAGAAGTTGTTGCAGGTATGACGGGAGGGAGAATGGCAGACAGGGTCATAGTTGCGGTGGGCCTGGCTAAGCCGCAGGAGCTTGCCCTTGAACTGGTGGCAAAAAGGGGTTCTGTAAATTATTTCGGGGGACTTCCCAAGGACAGCCCGTTTGTCAATTTTAACAGCAACCTTCTCCATTACGGGGAATTTTTTGTGGTAGGAACTCACGGCTCAAATCCTTTGCATAACAGGATAGCCATAGACCTTATAGCCTCGGGTCGGATAAAAGCGTCTAAGTATATAACGCATACGTTCAATTTGAAAGAGATAAAAGCCGGCCTGGAGCTGGCAGAAAAAAAAGAAGGATTGAAGATTATAATATATCCATAAACAGGAGTGTTAATGAATATCGACAAAAATACGGCCGTAAAACTGCTTGCCCAAATGATGCAGATAAGGCAGTTTGAGGATAAGATAATGGAACTGCTCGCCAAGAACATAGCCGAAGGAGGTTCCCATCTCTATGCGGGAATGGAAGCCGTGGCTGTGGGAGCTATTTCCGTGCTCAATCCTGACGATTACATAACAAGTACTCACAGGGGGCATGGGCACGCAATAGCCAAGGACGGCGATTTGAATGCTCTTATGGCAGAGATACTCGGTAAAAAAACCGGTGTGTGCAAGGGGAAGGGAGGGTCCCTTCATCTTGCGGATGTTTCGAAGGGGAACCTCGGTGCAAACGGTATTGTTGCCGGCAGTCTTGGGATTGCAACGGGAGCGGGACTTTCCGTAAAGAGAAGGAAATCGGGGCAGGTTGTTGTATGTTTTTTCGGAGACGGGGCTACCAACAACGGGATTTTTTTTGAATGTCTGAATATGGCTTCCCTGTGGAAGCTTCCGGTTGTTTACGTCTGCGAAAACAATCTTTACGGAATGAGTGTTTCCGTGGAAAGGGCGTGCGCAGTGCAGGACCTTACAAAGAAAGCTCTGGCTTTCGGAATGCAGCACGATTGTGTCGACGGACAGGATGTTCTTGCAGTAAGGGATACGGTAAAAAAATGGGTTGATTTTGCAAGGAAAGATGAAGGACCGAGTTTTATCGTGGCCAATACGTACAGGTATTACGGTCACAGCAGGAGCGACCCGCGGGCATACAGGACAAGGGAAGAAGAAAAATTCTGGAGGGAAAGAGACCCCATAAAAATATTTTCAAACAAAATGGTGGAACAGGGTATACTGTCCCGGGAAGATGTCAATCTGACCGAAGAGGATGTTACAAAAAGAATAGAAGAAGCTGTGGACTTTGCCATGAAGAGTCCTTTTCCCGAGCCCGGGGAACTTTATACGGACCTATACGTATGACACCAGATAAAAAATAAAATTTGTAAAGTAAAAACGACAAGCTGGAAAAAAATATAAAAGGCGCCAAATAAGAGGAGCAACAATGAGGGAGATTACATACAGGCAGGCTTTGAACGAGGCTCTGAAAGAAGAAATGGAAAGGGATAGCAGTGTTTTTCTTCTCGGGGAAGATATTGCCGTTTACGGCGGAGCATACGGGGTTACCGCAGACCTGTGGAAAAAATACGGAGATGAAAGGGTTCTCGACACGCCGATTTCTGAAAATGCGATAGTCGGAGTGGGCCTGGGCGCTGCCCTGACGGGTATGAGACCTGTCGCCGAGATTATGTACATAGATTTTATAGGGCTCTGCCTGGAGCAGCTCAATAACCAGGTTGCCAAGATAAGATATATGTTCGGCGGCAAGTGCAAGGTTCCCTTTACCCTGAGAACCGAGGGAGGGGCAGGAAGGACCCTCGGAGCCCATCATTCGCAGAGTCTTGAATCATGGCTTATACATATTCCGGGTATCAAGGTTGTAATGCCGTCAACTCCCCATGACGCAAAGGGCCTGTTGAAAAGTTCCATAAGAGAGGATAATCCTGTGGTTTTTATAGAACACAAAATGTTGTATAATGTAAAAGGTGAAGTTGATGAGGGGGAATATACTATTCCCATAGGTGTTGCCCAGGTGAAAAGGAAGGGAAGCGATGTAACCATACTTACATATTCGAGAATGTTCTATTTTTGCATGGAAGCCGCTGGAATTCTTGCAAAGGAGGGCATTGAAGTGGAAATAGTGGATTTAAGGACTCTGCTTCCCCTTGATATGGAGACGATAGTAAATTCAGTCAAGAAAACCAACAGAGTTATCATCGTTGAAGAGGATTGCAAAACCGGCGGCACGGGAGCGGAAATAGGAATGAAGATAATGGAAGATGCTTTTGACTGGCTGGATACTCCGGTGGTAAGGGTTGCCGGAGCAGATGTTCCCATGCCGAAAAGTCCTGTTCTTGAAAAACTCGCCATTCCTGATACCCAAAGGATATGCGAAGCCGTGAGAAAAATCGTAAATAAATAAAAACCCGGGAAATATGGGAGGGGTGCAAAGAAAATGATAAAAGAAGTGATAATGCCCAAGCTCGGCGAGACAATGGAGGAAGGATACCTTGCTTCATGGAAAAAAGAGGAAGGAGACAAGGTTGAAAAGGGAGAGGTTTTGTTCGAGGTAATGAGCGATAAAACTAATTTCGAAGTGGAGGCGATCCATGAAGGATACCTGCGCAAGAAACTGTTCAAACCTTCTGACGACCCCATCAAGGTTACTTCTGTTATCGGGTACATATCTGATAAGCCTGATGAAGCTTTGCCGGATGTTTCTGAGAAAAAAGAGAATGTAAAGGAAGGAGAGAAGGTTCTCCCTGAAGATGCGACCGAAGTGGAAGACAAAGCCGTATTTGAACGAAGCGGAAGAGAAGCTGGCGCAGAAACGGAAAGGATAAAGGCTTCCCCTCTTGCAAGAAAGACGGCAGCAAATTCAAATATAGATATCTCGCTAATCCCCGGTTCCGGACCTGGCGGCAGGGTTGAGAAAAAGGATGTTGTCGAATATATTGAGAATCAGAAGTCGAAAGGTGGAGACAAAGCCGGAAAATTCCCTGATGAATATGAAATAGTGCCGTGGACTCCCTTGAGAAGAATAATCTCGAAAAGATTGTCTGAAAGCAAGAGGAATATACCCCACTATTACCTGCAGGGAAAAGTTTTTGTTGATGAGATAGCAAGAATAAAAGAAATCAGGAATAAAGAAAATATAAACTTTACTTATACAGATTTTATTGTTTTCCTCACAGCAAGGGCCCTGCAGAAATACCCTCTTTTAAACGGCTCTCTCGAAAATGACGAAATAAGAATTTACAAAAGTATAGACATAGGGTTGGCTATTTCTGTAAAAGAAGGCCTTGTTGTGCCTGTTTTGAGGAATTGCGGCAATAAGGAGATAACAGAATTGTCAGAAGAAAGAAAAATTCTCGCTGCAAAGGCAAGAGACAACAAACTTTCCGAGAACGAGTTCAGGGGAGCAAGATTTGTCATTTCCAATCTCGGGATGTACGGAGTCGAAAACTTCCTGCCTATAATCAATCCTCCAGGTCTTGCAATAATGGGAGTGGGCAGTATTCGAAAGGAGCCAGTAGCTGTTTCTGACCGCATAGAAATAAAGTCTGTCATGGATATTTCTTTTTCTTTTGACCACAGGGTTATCGACGGTTCATACGGAGGGCTTTTCTATGCCTATCTTAAGAGCATAATTGAAAATCCATCATTGCTGTCTTTTTAGGGGATAACGGAAATAATGTTCGGAAAAATAAAGGAAGACATAAGAACAGTTTTTGAAAGAGACCCCGCTGCAAGAAATCTTTTCGAGGTTATTATTGCATATCCCGGACTGCATGCCCTGTTTTTCTACAGAATATCTCATTGCTTATGGAAGAAAGGGGAAAAAACTCTTGCGAGAATTGTATCCAATATCTGCAGGACTCTTACGGGTATTGAGATACATCCCGGAGCAAAAATAGGAAAGAGGTTTTTTATAGACCACGGAATGGGGGTGGTAATAGGAGAAACTGCCGAGATAGGAAACGACGTATTGCTTTACCAGGGAGTTGTTTTGGGGGGAACGTCTATGGAGAAGAAAAAAAGACATCCCACCCTTGGAGATAACGTGGTTGTGGGGGCAGGGGCTACTGTCCTGGGATCGATAGAAATAGGTGAAGGTGCAAAGATAGGGGCCGGTTCTGTTGTCATAAAGCCCGTACCGGCCTGTGCAACAGTTGTGGGTGTTCCGGGTAGGGTTGTAGGAGAAAAAAGAAGGGAAAAATTTGACCTGGACCATAACAAATTGCCCGACCCCATAGCAGATGCATTGAGGCTGATAATAGAAGAGCAGGAGAAGCTTGAAGAAAGATTGCATACAATTGAAAATATGGAAGGCTTGAAATGCAGGATAGATGAGTATTTCGAAAAAAAGAAAAGGGAAATAGCAAAAATATTTCCTGTAAATTCCGAAACGGAGGAAAAATGAAAAAATTAAGATATTGCATGGCTTATTTTTTTCTTTTTAGCGTTATACGGCTATTTCCCGGAACTGTATCTCACTACCATATAGTGAAAAAGGGCGAGACTCTCTCATCTATTTCCAGAAAATATAACGTAAGTATTGCTTCCATAAAATCCCTCAACAGCATGAAAACTTCCGTTTTATATCCCAAACAGAGGATTGCCATAAGAAAAGCTTCAAGTACCTCGGCCAAGAAAACGAAAACAACCGCCAAAAATACCTCTTCATCATACGAAACAAAATATTATAAAGTGAAAAAAGGAGACAACCTGTCGAAAATAAGCCGGAAATTCAATGTGAGCGTGGCAAGGCTAAAAAAGTTAAACAAACTTAAAAGCGACAGGCTGGCCGTGGGACAGAATCTGAAGGTTGCAGTTGCCCGTAAATCACCGCCCAGGTTACCAGTGGTAGGCAATCCCCAACCAATTATTACCGTATCGGAAAAGGTATATTACACCCTGAAAAAAGGGGAGACCCTGCATGGAATTGCCGAGAAATTTGGCATTACTGTCGAAGAGTTGAAAGAGACCAACCTGCTGGATGAAAGGGATTTCAAGGAAGGGCAGGTACTTGTAATTAAGAAGGAAAAGGAGGTTCCCGAAGCCGAAATTTCTGTTTCTGAACCCGATGAGCAGTTAAGCCTGAGAGAAAAAATCGTTGAAGACGCTTTCAGTTATCTTGGGACTCCGTACAGGCTCGGAGGTAAAGGGAAAAACGGTATTGATTGCTCTGGCCTTACCATGATTGTTTACGATAATATAGGATTAAGCCTGCCCGGAACTTCCCGCCTTCAGTACAAAGAAGGCATTTCTGTCAGTCTTGACGAGGCGGTTGCAGGAGACCTTGTTTTTTTCAAGAGGGGCGGATATATACACCATGTGGGAATATATATCGGAAACCGGCTTTTCATACATGCAAGCTCTTCTCAAAAACAGGTTGCTGTTGCTTCTCTTGATAATACATATTTTAAACAGCATTTCGCAGCCGTAAAAAGGTATATACCCGCGGATAGTGAAACCTTTGCAAGGAGATTTGAAGATGCTGTCGAGGAATAACGGTTGCAGATGGATGGAATTTACCTGGAACGGGCTGACTTCCGTAATAATGGAAAATGATTTAATCAGGATGGAGATACTTGTGGATAAAGGGACCGATATAGTGGAGTTTCTTTATAAGCCCAAAGACCTGGATTTTATGTGGAGAAGCCCCATTCCTTTTTATAAACCTTCGTCTTTTGTCGTGACCGCCCAGGGAAAAGCAGGCAATTTCCTTGATTATTATCCTGGAGGCTGGCAGGAAATATTTCCTAATGCCGGGAGCGGATGCGAATATAAAAATGCTGTTCTGGGAGTTCACGGAGAGGTCTCCCTGATTCCATGGAAGTTCAGGGTTATTGAAGACTGGGAAGATAAAATTGCACTTATGTTTTCTACAGAGACCTACAGAACGCCCTTTTCAATAGAAAAGACTATAACCCTTGAGAAAAACAGCCCGGTTGTTACAATTGATGAGAAAATTACAAACCTTGGAGAAGAAGAGATGGATTTCATATGGGGGCACCATCCTGCTTTTGGAAAGCCTTTTATATCTCCTGATAGTATAATCAAGATTAAAAAGGCAACCATGAGAATAGCCAGGGGAGACAGCAAGTCTATTTCAGTGCTCAAACAAAAAACAACCGAATGGCCTATGGCCGAAGGCAATGACGGAAAGGAATTTGATATGAGAATCTGTCCTTCGGAAAAAGATAAGGTTTCAGACATGATATTTCTCTCTGAACTGCAGGAAGGCAGATATGATATTTTAAATACAAAATCAAAAGTGGGATTCTTTATGGAATTTCCCTTATCAGTTTTCAAGTACATATGGTTCTGGAGAGTGGCAAGAGGAAGCTACAATTACCCCTGGTACGGCAGGACTTACAATATTGCCCTTGAACCCTTTTCCAGTTTGCCTCTTCTCTCGGAGGCAGTCAAGAGAAAAGACCAGTTAAAACTTGATGCTGGAGAATGCCTGAGGGCAACAATAAAAGCAGGCGTGACAGAAGGCGATTCTGCATAAACAAATTAAATTGCTGACATATGCTTTCTTCTGCGCATGTCTTGTCTCCACAGACTTATTTGCTGCAGATCTGTGACGCCAAGTCTTTTAAGGTCATGCCATGGCCAAAGAGAAAAGACTACTTGCAGTGCCCACGGCAGTTGCAATATTTTCTTAATCTGTAATTTACTTGAGCAGAAAACATGGAAAATTATGAGCTGGTTATCGGTCTTGAAGTGCATGTTGAGCTTTCAACAAAATCAAAAATGTTCTGCGGATGCTCTACGAGGTTCGGTTCAGAACCAAATACGCAGGTATGTCCAGTTTGTTCTGGAATGCCGGGAGTTCTTCCCGTGCTTAACAAGAAAGCCATTGATTCGGCTCTTAAGGCTTCAATAGCTTTGGATTGTGAAATTTCCGAAGTATCTATATTCGCCCGAAAAAACTATTTTTATCCCGACCTTCCAAAAAATTACCAGGTTTCTCAGTACGAACAGCCCGTTTCTTCCAACGGCCGCCTTATAATTGACGGCAGGAATATAAGGATTAAAAGAATACATATGGAAGAAGATGCAGGAAAACTCATGCATTCACAGGGGGAGAGCGGGTATTCATTTGTTGACCTGAACAGAAGCGGTATTCCTCTGCTTGAGATTGTAACTGAACCGGATATAAGAAGTTCTTCCGAAGCAGAAAAATTTCTCAATAAAATCAAGCAAATACTCGAATACCTCGAAATAAGCGATTGCAACATGGAAGAAGGTTCTCTGAGATGCGATGCCAATATTTCGGTGAGGGATATAGGTGAGACTGAACTCGGCGTCAAAACCGAAATAAAAAACATGAATTCTTTCAAGGCTGTCAGGAAAGCCCTTGATTATGAAGCTTTTCGCCAAATTTCAATGCTAAAAAAAGGCATGCAAATTACTCAGGAAACACGTTTGTGGAACGATGAACTGCAGGTTACCGAAGGGATGAGAAGCAAGGAAAAAGCGCATGACTACAGATACTTTCCTGACCCTGACCTTACTCCTGTTTATGTTGATAAAAAAATGCTCGAAAATATACGATCGCAAGTTGGGGAACTGCCCTGCCAGAGGCAGGAGAGGCTTGTAAGGGAATACGGCCTTTTGAGATACGATGCGGAAGCCCTCACTTCACAAAAGGAAACGGCTGATTATTTTGAAAAAACCGCTTCCATGATAAAGAATCCCAAGATTGCTGCCAACTGGATTATGGGGGACCTCATGGCGTTGTTGAAAGAAAACCGAAAAGATATAGATAAATCACCTGTAACTCCTGAGTTCATGGCTCAGTTAATTGGCCTTATTGAAAAAAACAGCATAACGGGAACTACTGCAAAGGAAGTCCTTTCTGAGTGTTTTTCTTCTGGCAAATGTCCCGAGGCTATAGTAAAAGAAAGAAATCTTGTGCAGATAAGCGATAAGAATTTTATAGAAGGTATAATAGAAGAAGTGTTAAAAAATAATTCTAAAGCCGTGGAAGACTACAGGAACGGCAGAGAACAGGCCTTGGGTTACCTTGTTGGACAGATTATGAAGGAAACAAAAGGCAAGGCGAATCCTGGAATTGTTACCGAGAATTTAATAAAGGCTTTAAAAGGAATATAGTTGCAGGTAAAATAAACAGGTTATATACAAAAGGCGAGGGGAAGCATTTATGAAAAAGACTATGCTTGTTATCATCGGGCTCATTTTTCTTTCCATTGTAACAGGAAGTGACGTACAGGTTTCTCAGGCACGGCTCAAGGAAGAAGAGGTTTACAGGAATATCGAGCTTTTCATTGATGCCCTGGAAGTCGTTCGCAAACAGTATGTGAACGATGTCCAGGACCAAAAGCTTATCTACGGCGCTTTGAAAGGCATGCTGATTTCTCTCGACCCGTACAGCGCTTTTCTTGAACCTGCCATGAAAGAAGAACTTCAGCTCGAAACCAAAGGAGAGTTTCAGGGAGTGGGTATGGAGATAACCCTTAAAGATGGAATAATAACTGTTGTGAGCCCGATTGAAGATACCCCCGCGTGGAATGCCGGAATAAAGCCGGGAGATAAGATTGTGGAAATTAACGAAGAATCCACAAAAGGTTTCACGACATTTGAGGCCGCACAGAAATTGAGAGGCAAGAAAGGCACGGAGGTATCTGTAAGTATAATGAGAACCGGGCTCAGCGAATTTAAGAAATTCACTCTTACAAGGGACGTGATAAAGGTGAAATCCGTCAGAGAAAAGTTGCTGGAGGATGGTCTCGGGTATGTCAGGATAAGGGATTTCCAGGAAAGAACGGCTTCCGACCTTTTAAATATTCTGCAGGGAATGAATGAAAAGGACGTCAGAGGATTGATACTTGACTTGAGAAATAATCCCGGTGGATTGCTATCTTCTTCTATTGAAGTGAGCGATATGTTTCTTCCCAAAGGGAAATTGATAGTGTATACCCAGGGAAGAGAGGAGAAAGACAGAAGCACGTTTTACAGCAGGAAAAAAGAAATATGGGGCAAACCCGTAGTAATTCTTATAAATCATGGAAGTGCAAGTGCCTCAGAGATTGTTACCGGCGCTTTGAAGGACAACCTTTCAACCGTTTTGACGGTCGGTTTGAAAAGCTTCGGCAAAGGGTCCGTCCAGAACCTCATTTCTCTTAAAGACGGTTCCGCTCTTAAACTTACCATAGCCCATTATTATACGCCTTCAGGCGTATGCATAGAAGGAAAAGGGATAGGTCCTGATGTGAATGTCGAAATTTCCGAAGATAAGCCCGTTATTCCCGGAGAAGAGGGAGACGTTCAATTTGACAAAGCCATAGAAGAATTAAAAAAACTGGTTGACAATAATGAGTAAAAACGGTCAAAAAGAGGATAATTGGTTTGTGCCTCTTATTTTGGCAATTGTCCTGGCAATCTTGGTAATCCTTCTTTTCATTGGGAAAGAATTGAAAAAAAAACCAGAGATTCTCCCTCCTGAAACTAAGGAGGAGCCTGCACTGATTAAGGAAGAAAAAAAGACAGAAGAGAAACAGCCTGCTAAAAAGAAAAGTAAAAGTTTTTCGGGTAAAAAACCTCGCATTGCCCTGATTATAGATGATGTAGGATGGAATAAGGAAATCGTTAAAGAGATAGAAAAAATAAACCAGCCTTTTACTCTTGCTTTTCTTCCCAAGGCCCAGCACAGCAAAGAAATCTTTGACTCCGTGAAGGATAATAAGAATTTTGACCTTTTGCTACATCTTCCCCTTGAGCCTTCTCCTCCTGCCCAGTCATTTGACAAGGGATTGCTTAAAACAAGCATGGACAGCCAGGAGCTGATTGAGCAGTTTAATGACGATATTGATTATTATTACCCTTATATCAAGGGGATAAATAACCATATGGGTTCCCTTTTTACAACTGATGAAGAGAAAATGAAAATTCTGCTTAAAGAAATAAAGGAGAGAAACCTTTTTTTCATAGACAGCATGACTTCAAGAAAAAGCTGCGGCTACCTGATTGCAAAGGATATGGGTGTGAAAAGCGGCAAGAGGGATGTTTTTATAGATAACCTGTCGGACCATAAATATATCGAGGACCAGATATGGGAGCTTGTTGAAAGTGCAAGAGAGAAGGGCAGTGCCATAGGCATAGGACATGCCAGGAAAAATACAGTGGCGGTTTTGAAAAATATCATGCCTTCTCTGACTGAACAGGTCGAGATTGTTCCTGTTTCCGAATTAATTGAATAAAAAATATGGTTATATTAGGAATAGAGACTTCCTGCGATGAAACAGGAGTGGGGCTGGTAAAAGACGGTTGTCTTGCTGTAAATCTTATCGCAAGCCAGGAAAAGATACATTCAGTTTACGGAGGCGTGGTGCCTGAACTTGCAAGCCGTGCACATCTTGAATATATAGACGACCTTTATCTGAAAGTTTTGAAAAAAAGCTGCCTGTCTGATAACGACATTGATGCAATAGGAGTCACAAACTATCCCGGTCTTAAAGGTTCACTTCTCATAGGCGTTTCTTTCGCATGCGCCCTTTCATATGCAATTGATGTGCCTATATATGCGGTAAACCACCTTTATGCCCATATAGCTGCCAATTTTTTCAATCCGGAAATTCGTTTTCCTGCTGCAGGACTTGTTATTTCAGGAGGGCATACAACATATTTTTACATGAAAAACCGCGTAGATTTCAGGGTAGTGGGAAAAACTCTTGACGATGCTTGCGGGGAAACCTATGACAAGGTAGGCAGGATGCTGAATCTTGACTTTCCGGGAGGTCCAAATGTGGAACAGGAAGCTTTGAAAGGAGATGAGAAAAGAATAAAATTTCCGGTTCCTTTGCTTTCCAGAAACTCTCTTGACTTCAGTTTCAGCGGACTTAAAACAGCAGTTTTATACCATATCAGAAAAAATGGCATCGCAGATAATGTCCCGGATATATGTGCAGGGTTCCAGAAAGCTGTAGGTGATATTCTTTGTGAGAAAACCAGAAGAGTTTTCAGACAATATGAACCGCAATCCCTGCTTCTGGGAGGAGGGGTAATACAGAACATGTATCTTCGGGAAAGACTTTTCAAACTGGCTGAAGATAATGGCGTAAGATTGTTCATTCCCGATAAAAAACTCTGCATGGATAACGGAGCAATGGTGGCAATGATGGCTTCAATTTTCATCGAGGAAGGTTACGCTTCTTCAGAAAGAATGATAAAAGTAGTACCTACCTGATATACATGTCTCGATTTCCGCATAAGATAATTGATTTGATTCTTAAAATTAATGCCAGATTTATTAAAATATTGATTTGTCCGTATTTGAATTGATATTTTCTTCCGGCATGGATGTTTCTGTACTGGTTCTGGAGTTTAGAAAAAGGTTTACGGCATTTTTATGCTCGGCGTATGTTTTCGAAAAATAGTTTCTTCCGTCACCCATGGAAACAAAAAACATATAGTCTGTTTTTTTAGGATTTATGGCGGCCTCGATTGAAACTTTTCCCGGGTTGGATATGGGGCCGGGAGGAAGTCCCCTGTGCATGTAAGTATTATAGGGGGATTTTATCTTCAAATCCATGTGAGACAATCTTGCTTTCGTTTTGTCCATGGAATATATAACTGTTGCGCAGCTTTGTATGGGTATGTTCTTTCTTATTCTTTTGTAAATTATTCCCGCTATTATCTCTCTTTCATTTTTATGCATGGCTTCCTTTTCCAGTATTGAAGCTACCGTTACGATTTCTTTGACCTTTTTGAAATTGGAATCGTTGACCGGTTCACCGTTAATGTCATTAAAAATATCCTTGAATCTTTTGAACATTGTGGAAGAAATGGCTTCCACAGAAACTTTATGCGGAAAGAAATACGTATCGGGAAATAGGAATCCTTCCAGTTGCTTTTCACTTGCGTAATTTATGAAATCATCTTTTTGAGCCAAATCTTTTTTCTCAAGGATAACTGCTATGTCATTAATTGTGCAACCCTCGGGAATAGAAACTCTCACGAGTGTTATTTCTCCTTTAATCAATTTTGAAATTACCCGTTTCAGAGGCGTTCTTCCTGAGAATTCGTATATGCCTGCTTTCAGTTTTTCCTGGGCCCTGTACCTGTTGGTCCAATAAAGGAACCATCCGGCGTTCCTTATAATCTTTTTATTTTCAAGCAGTCGGGCTATTTCCATGGCATTTGAACCTTCAGGTATTTCAATTAACCTGGCAGTTTTCAAAACCGGCGGCATAGTGATAATTTTTAAAGCCAGATATATCGCCGCAAGCGAAAAAAAAAGAATCAGAAGTAATTTATTTTTTCTCATTATATCCTTTCATTTCTTTTATCATCAGGCCAATGCCCTTATAGGCGGCCTGTTCTCTCACTTTCTCTCTGTTCCCTGTGAAAATGAACCGGAAAGTTTCATATTTGTTATCAGGCAGTCCCAATCCTATATGAACAAGCCCCACAGGTTTTTTATCCGTAGCTCCCGAAGGACCTGCTATCCCCGTAAAACTGATGGAAACATCCGATTTGCCTGCTTTTTTTGCCCCTTTTGCCATGGCTGCCGCCGTTTCTTCGCTCACAGCTCCGTATTTCTTTAAGATAGTTTTTGGAACTTTCAGAACTTTCTTTTTGACTGCATTGGAATAAGCGATAAAAGCTCCCTGAAAGTATTCCGAGCTTCCCGGTATGTCTGTTATCAGTTTTGAGGCAAGTCCTCCCGTACAGGATTCGGCAATGGAAATTTTAAGTTTTTTCTCTTTTAGAATATTTCCCAGTATTTCCGGCATGGAAGGCGGGTTTATGCCCATGTAATTTTCCCCAAATGAGGTTTGCAGAAAATCATTTACTTTTTCAAATACATCCGGCAGGCATTCCGAGGTGATAAGTATTTCTATCATCTGAGGATGTGCGAGTATTGTATACGGGGTTTTAAGGGTCTTCATCAGAGGCTGGATTTTTTCTTCCACCGCAGATTCAGACATGCCTGAAACGGCATACCTGTAGATTGCAATGGGTCGTTCAGAATATGTCTTCTGCAATTCGGATGCTAAATATTCGGCCATGGGGCGCAGTTCAGAGGGCGGTCCCGGAAGGAGGACTATTTTTTTCTTCCCTTCACTTATTATCAGCCCGGGGGCCGTTCCAGCAAGGTTCTTCATTATCTCTGAATTTTCAAGAAAGTAAGCCTGTTTCTTGTTTATTTCGGGAGGTACCAGTCCCCTTCTTGAAAACCTTTCTTTTATGCCATTCCATATTTCTTCGGAAAAAATCAGCCGACGTTTTAGCAATTTTCCGACAGTTTCCCTTGTAATATCGTCAGATGTAGGTCCGAGACCCCCTGTGATTATCAGGATATCTGTTTTTTCAAGAGAGGCAGAAACGGCGTCTGCCAGTTCAATTTCTTCGTCAGGGACGGTTATGCATTTTTTTATTGTAAAACCGGCTTTTGCCAGTATGGCGGAAAGTATGTTTATATCAGTGTTTATCCTGTCGTAAAGGAGTTCGTTTCCAACGCAAATTACCTCAACCCTGTATTTTTTTCGCATATGTTTTGGCAAAGTATTAAGAAATTTTCAGGAACGGAGATTCTGCAAGAATTTCTTTAGTATCCAGATTGCAGACTTTTATCAATCGTTTATCAGTATCAACAATAGCTGCCGAAGGTTCTTCCTTCGGTATTGAAGGGCTTCCAGGGTTAAGCCATATTAAATTCACATGTTTTTCGAGTTTCCATTTGTGGGTATGGCCAGTAATTAAAATGTCTATTTTCCACCTTTCTGCAAGAAGTGCAATTTCTTCTTCCGTCATGAGATGTCCGTGGGCTGCCAGTATTCTTGTTTCGGAAACCTGATAGACAAGAAAAGGGTCGGCTACAGGTATGGCAAGGATGTTGCTGTATAAGTCTCCGTCGCAATTACCCCTGACAACAAGAAACTGTTTTTCAAGCTTATTGAATTCCTGAAGCAGTTTTTTTGGCGAGAATTGTTCGGGGAGAGGGTTGAACCCGGGAGAAAATAAATCTCCGCAGTGGATTGTTGCATCGGTTTTTGAAATGAGACGCAGTGCAGATTCCCATCCCTGTAAGCTTCCGTGGGTATCGCTTATCACAGATATTTTCATGATATCATGGTATTATTCTTTTGCCCTGACAAAAAATGATTTTTCAATTTTTAAATTTGTCTTCCTGTCGGAAATATTAAGAGTGTGGTATCCCGTTTTCATGGGTTCTATAATCAGTTCCGGCGGCATTTTTTCCGTGAGAGAGGTTTTCAGTCCTTCTGAAGATTTTATGAGAAAGTCTCCCTTATAATCACCTATCTCGTTTCCAAAAATATCGCGTGTAATTATTTTAGCCGTATACCTGTTTTTTTCATCCAGTAAAAGAGGAATCGCTTCCAGTTCCATTTTATCGGGGTTTGACGCCAGTACCGTAAAAGTGTTGGACTTTCCTTTTATTCCGTAACTGTCCTCTATGTGAATTGCCTGGGGACCAGCTTTTGTTATAATCACTGTTTCCATCCAGAGTCCTGCTGTGAAATCCCTGCTGACATATTTTACGGTTCCTGAAGAATCCCTTAGAGAGAATCCCTTTATCTGGTTACCCCATTTATCCGTTGCCCTTACCACTATGTCAAAAGGCTTGCCTGCCTCCTGAGTGGTTATTTCCCTTATTTTATATTCATTTAAAGGTCCCGGGTTGACATATATTTCTTTTTCAGTTTTCAAGTTTTCCATGCTCAGCTTGACAATTCTTTCGCCCGCAGAAAAGAAAGTCAGCTTGAAACTTTTTCTGCCTTTATCGTCTGAATTGAATGAAACAGTTTTGCTGTCTGAAACTGCTCCTTCGGGAAGAATTATTTCTATATCTCCTTTGAAATCCGTGCATATATTGCCGAAACTGTCTTTTATTTCTGCTGTTATTTCGCAGGATGCACCTGCCGAAGTTTCTCCGGCGCTTTTAATTTCCAGTATTGCAGGTTCGGCGTGCAGTATATTGAATTCTGGACTGGAAGATATGGTTTTTCCGGCTGCCGCATAAAGGATATTCTGTTCATGCGCCTTATTGAAAACCAGCTCTCCGGACCATTGCCCTTTTATCATATCCATGGGTTTGAGAGGCAGTTGAAGGGTTTTGTCTGTAATGTAAAAAAGGCCCGTGTAATCGCATTTGTTTTTCCATTTATCGTAACAGACAATGGTTACCTTTTGAGGTTTTGCAGATTGCCACGTTTGTGGAAAATTCAGGAATTCCATTGCAAAAGGTTCTCCCGGAAGCACTTGAATTTCTTTTATTCCGATTATACTTGTTCTTGCTTCTGATATCTTCAGGGTTATTCTTCCGGCTTTGTAGAATACCGATTCAAAGTCTGCAACCTGTCTGCTTTCCTGTATTTTCAGGGGAGACGGTATTTCTGCCATTTCCGCTTCTGTTATTATTTCAAGAGAGGTATCTTTCAGTGCAACCGGTTTTCCGGCAGGGTCCATTATTGATACCTCTATCTTGATTTTTTCGCCGGCTCTTACTTCCCCTGCTGATGATATAATCATTCTTGGAAATGTCTGATGAGGAACAATTTCGTCAGTTTTATCCGTCGTTTGAACCGGCTTCTTTCCAGGCAAGGAAGGAACATCCGGGAAATTCACTCTCGGTCCTGCCTGTGCATTTCCTCCAGCATAGAGTATGTTGAATCCTGCCCCCGTGTGCGGGGCAGGTATATTCCTGCTGACGGATGTCATTTCAGTCATCAGCCATGTGGAAGCAGGTACAGAGTCGGGGCTACTGTTATTAAGAGCATCGTTCCATATGTAGTTTGTTCCGTAATTATTCAACTGGGCAGGAATAGAAGGGCAGAAAAGAATTTCTCCCCTTGCCCCGTACTGTGCCAGGATATTATGGATTCCTTTAGCGTCTGACCTGGATGAAGGGAAAAATTTTGCATTGGGCAGAACTCCATTGTCCATTGTGAACATTGATACAGCCTGGTAGATTTGCTTGAGGTTGTTAAGACACTGGGATGATTTTCCTTTCTGTACTGCGTGGTAAGTTCCGACTGACAATGCCGACACTATGGCGGCAACGGCTGAAAGCTCGATTAAAGTAAACCCTTTTTTTCTCATATACATATTTTAAATTGCCGCACCTGTTTTGTCAATAATCCGAATTGCCTCTGAATTGCCTCATTAAAAATCTATTGAAATGAAATCGTTGCCTCATTAAAAAATCTATACGAAAATATTCACCTCAAATGGTAGAAAAAGGGGGTGGATAGAATGGAGAAGGAGTTAGACATGAAGATGAGGCAACGAATAGGCAAAATAGGGTCGAGAAGATATCAACAGGCAAGGAAAAGAGAAACTACTCCCGGAACCTCTGCAGGCTGTTG
>DAOQVZ010000023.1:0-22688 GCA_035341815.1 bacterium | reverse complement strand
CGCTGCAAAAGCTCCACCTACCATGTCACCCTGAGATGTATCTGTTTATCCTGGAAGGGCTCAGGGTCTCTCTTTTTAATCTTTTTTTTTAAGTCATGGAAAGCGCTTTTCAAGGGAACGCTTTTCTTCTTCTGAAAGCTGTTTGAAATCTGCCGCTGCTTTGACGTTTTCGTCTATCTGCCATGTTTCCGTAATTCCTATGACAGCAGTGGTTACGGGGTAACTCCATGCATAATTCATTAACTCCTGCATTTTAACGTTGCCTTTTAGCAGTGTTCCTCCTCCGGCTATGCTCATGGCAATGACCCCGATTCCTTTTTCCTGCGCCTTTTTCATGAATTCGTCAAAATACTGCCTGTCGATAAGATTTCTGCGCAAAGGATTCACAATTATCTGCATGCAATCATAGACGTCCAATTCGAGGGCTTTCAGAAGAATCCTCGGGGAATGGCTTGTAATACCTATGTACCTGACTTTTTTCGCTTCCTTCAATTCCTTGAAGGCTTTCAGAGCGCCGTTTTCAGACATAACGGCATCAAGCTGGTAATCGTAGAAAACTCCGTGATGCTGGTACAGGTCGATATGGTCTGTCTGTAGGCGCCGCAGGCTTTGTGCCGCAAGGCGCATGGTGCCGTCATAGGAAAAGTCATGGCTCTTGGTGGCAAGAAAAACTTCGTTCCTTCTCGTTTTCATAACCCTGCCTATAAATATCTCGCTTCGTCCATTGACATAACGGGGAGCGGTATCAATATATTTTACTCCTTTATCAATGGCGTAGTTTATAATTTCAACGTTTTTTTCATTACTGCTAAGCCTGCCTATGGATGCCCCGCCAAGACTGAACAGGGGAATCTGAAGGCCTGTTTTTCCCATGGGACGGGTCACCATTGCCTGCTTTTCAGGGAGAGCTTCCTGTACAGATGTTTCCTGGACAGTTCCGGATTCCGGCAATGAATAGATTGGCTGGAAAGGCGTGAAAAGACATACCGTCAGAAGTATTATGCCTGAACGAATTGTGAATTTCAATTTTAAGGACATACGAATCTCCTGTTTTCGTTAGATTAAGGTAGCATGAAATTCATAATCATGCAAGAAAATATGAGAAAAAAACACGAGATTGCCGCTGCATAGTGGCCTCGCAATAACTGAAATGGCAGATTATCGAGACACTTACTTAATATTTATTCGTGCTCCATGTAGAAAGCAGGGTCGCCCATCGCAAAGAATCCAGGAAGCTTCTCTGTTTTTACCATGCCCGGTTCAATACTTTCAAAACTCCACATTCCTTCCGCTTCCTCCGGAATATCAACCCATCCCGCAACTGACTCGCCATTTTTGAAGGAAGTGCCGTCCGGCATGAAAAGCCGTACTCCTTTTTCAAAGAATATCCTGCCTGCCGATTTTTTCTCTCCAGCCCGGAAATAAATTCTTACAGGAGGATTCATTTTTGGAGGTGTCCAGCCGTCGGGTGCGTGAAGAACAAGCGGGGTAAACCGGTCTGAAAAGATGGAATAATCCCCTGGGTCGTTTATGACAAGCTCGTAAGTTCCGCCGGGTGCGTCCTTCGGAATGTTTACACGCGTCACCTTGTTGCTTCTTTCTGTTACGGTATTAAGGTCGTGTCCTGCCCATGGGTGAGCGCCGAGTATAACATGGGGTTTCAGTATTACCCGTCCGCCGGCCTCGGCAGGTTTTGGAACGCTATTTTCAACCCTCGGGGCTATATGTTCCACAGAGGCGCTGCCTTCCTTCCTGACAAGGATATTCATTGCAGTTTCTATCTCCTTTACGGGCAGGTTATGTCCCATGATATTTTCACCCGGTTTTGTGAAAAATACTCTTATGGGACTATTTTCAATCTTGAAAGCAAGCCATGAAGCAGGTGTTTTCTTGTCAGCTCCCGTACGCAGAAGGATATCCATTGAAAGAGGAAGTCCTTTGAAGAATCTCGGTATCTGTGACGTGCAGGTTATTTTCACTTCTCCGGTTGCAGGGTCTGCAAGCCGGTCGGCTACAAGCCTGCGCCTTGCATAGTCAAAACCGGAAATCATGGAAGGGTCATTTGTTTCTTCCCACAGGAAATAGTAAGTAAAGCCGGTTGCCCTGTTCTGTCCCTTTATGGGGGGCAGAATGGATGCCTTGTCCCAGTTGCTCTTCCCTATAGCCATCCCCATTTTCTTGAACATCGGGTCCCTGAATATTTGCCACATGAGCAGAAGAGTATCCTGGTCAGTTTCAGTTTTATACGTGGTGCTCCTGTAAGGACGTCTCTTTGTAAGAAGAACCTCACCTTCAGGGTCGTACATATACCTGTTGTTTAATTCGTACAGGATTTCTCTCAACTTCGGTTCCCATGTGAAAACGTAAGCCTGGGCTATATGCCTCATGGTAAGTAATACCCTCCAGTGAACCTTTTCGTATGTGAGAGTATTTTTCGCTGCATCTGAAAAATTGGATAGGATATCCGCCGAACGCCTGTATCCGGTAAGGTAGTAATCATTCAGCATTTGGTCCATGTTGACCACTGTTGAAAGCTCATACTGGTCACCTATGCCCTGCCAGTGCATGGGAAGGTCTGATACCCTGTTTCTACCCTGCAGAGTTCCCGGAGATGAATTAGAGCGAATGAAAAGCCCCGGTACCTTGTCTGGGACCTCCCAGTGAGCGATGTTGTTGTCCATGAACGCCCTGTTAGACCCCTGTGCAAATTCCCTTATGCCTCTCTCGGCAGAGCGCATGTAGAGGTACCAGCTGTCTGCGCGGAGAGAATATCCCCCGGTTCGGTAATTGTGGACAATCCTGTTGGGTCCCGCGTGATAGTCAACAAATCCTCCGAACGGCCCGCCATTCCACATTTTAACCAGTCCCCAGAAAAGGCCGTCTATGACCGTTTCAGCTTCGGGAAATCTTTCCCTGTCCCTTGGATGGATAGGCCCAATGGCGAGAGTCTCCCTTATCCAGGCAGGAGAAACATGGACAAATAACTGTTTTGAATGCAGCAGGCTTATACCGTACGGTTTGGAATCTGAGGCAAGGGGGGACAGGATAATATCATGTGTTTTTGACCACCCTGCCGCATTACTTTTGTGCTTTGATATGAAGTTAAGGTAATTTTCAAGAACCTTCTCGGGCAATTCGCTGAAACCGGCAACCCTTTCTTTTGGAAGCATTCCCCAGTTTTTCATGAGAGATTCCATCCTGAAATCAAGTTCTCTGCCCGATGCAGGACTGAAAAGCTTCAGGTTAATGCGGTTTTCCTCAAGTTCGAATTCCTTTGGATGCTGTGCGGCGGCATTCCTGCATGAAACCATCCATCCTGAAGCTCTTCCGGAAACTGCTGTCCAATCACCCATTGTCCGGTTATCATAAACAACTTTATCACTGCCTGTCTGATGTACCTCAAACACGTTTTTCCCGTGAAGGTACGGCACCCAGGGTGTGCTCGGATTGGGCCTGTTCCAGTAAGTTAATGAGACAGGTTTCAGACCGAGGTTTATTCCATCTGTCTGTATGATATTGACTCTCCTGCCGCCTGTTAGTGGAATTGTCTGAACATCTTCATTTTTTTCAGCGGAAAGGTTGAACAGAGCTTTCGCTTCATTGCCAGGGCCTGTTTCAAATTCCCATCCTGCTTCCCTGAACCATAATTCGTTGGTATCCCGGGTAAGTATCAATGTGTGAGTTGCTGAGACCTCGCTGCGTCCGGCAGAAAACTGCAGTCTTGTAATATGCCTTGCAAGACTTTCTCCCTCATCAGTTTTGTAAAAGCCTTCTATTTTTATCACTGCGGAAACAGGTCCGGCTGATTCAATCTTGCCAGAAGCATCCTTACCGAATGCCTTTGCAAGCCGTCCATTCTGGTCTATAACATAGAGCCCGCGGGAGTTTCCTTCCCTTGCGGCAACCTGCCTGTTTAAGCCGGCCTCCTTTATAAGAGAGCCTCCGGTACCTACAACAAATTGAGCGGTTCCCGTGTTCACATTGAAAATATCTCCCTGCCTTGTTATGGTTACGGATTTCGATGGCGAGCTTGCGGATGTTCTTCTGCCCGGAACAACGTATATGATGCTTCCATTTTTCCCCGAAACGAGAGAGTCAAACAGCATCCATTTTACCGAACCTTCATGCGCCCACCTGCCGGCAATCTCAAGCTGTGAAGGAATTTCCTTTCCTGAAGCGTCGACAACCTTGATGTCTTTTGCTTCCCATACTGTGCCGGCGGGGAAAGGGACACCGAACCTGACGGGGTAATTATCAACGGATTCAATTCCTTCGGGAATGTCTATTGTTAAAGGAATTCTTGTGTCGGGCGCAAGTGTTCCCGTCAAATCGGCAGAAATCCACGTTTCCCCTGCTCCTATCATATTGTTTTTACTGTCAAGCCATTCCGTCCTTAATCGGATTTTGCCGGCCGGAAGTTTGCGCATGTCCATACTGACAAGGGCGCTGGGACCCTCAACGCCGATTTCTGACGAAGCAAGGGGTTTGCTGAAATCCTTGTCCGTGAACGCTGAAACACGCAGTTTTGTAGCTTCGGAAGCATTCTTGTCCGTGTCAAGTTTCACAAGCATATCGAGCCACCTTTCAGAGGATGTTATGTTTTCCCTGCAGCTGTGGAGTTTAACTCCTCCGCTGCTTAATGCTCCGGGGGTTTCCTGCCAAGGCAGTACTTTTGCCAGGTTTGAAAATTCTATCCTGATTATTTCGGAGCAAGATGCGGGAGCTTCCATGAACAGGAAAAGAAGAAGGACGACGATTAAAGAAAAACAACTTTTAAGAATACCTTTTTTTGCTGAGAGCATATTGCCTCCTTTTGGGTATCTAACTGTTCATATGTTTTTTAATGGAATGTTGGCTGAGGATGTCTCCGTGATATCGCTGAATGTTTTCATGCATTCTTTTATTTTTTCCAGTTCCACGGAATCCACCAGAGGGATGTTATGGCTTCCGCGTTTTTCAAGGGCATCAATAACGCGTTTCACTGTGAGTATTTCAGTGTCGCATGCCGGTTGGTAAAATACGTTTTTTTCATCCTGCTGCCTCACTTCGGAGATTATTCCGCATTCGAGCAATTCATAGAGAATTTCGTTAATCAGCCTGATGGGCACTTCAAGCTTCTGCGAAATAGCCGATGCTGTCAAAGGCGGACTGCTGCATGAAAAGTTCTTTATTACCAGGTGCGCAGTTGCAAGACTTATCAGCTTCTTCAATGAATAACTTGCCTTCAGGCAGTCATGTTCAAATTCGTATGTTTCAACATTCTGATGGGCGAAAGAAATTTCTGTGCCAAAAAGTATTATAAGCCAGCTGACCTGTATCCACATGAGAAAAAGAGGCACGGCTGCAAAACTGCCGTAAATTGCCCCGTATGTAGAAACTCCTACCTGGAATCTCAGGTATGCCCACTGGAGAAACTGGTACATCGTTCCCGCCACAATTCCTCCAAGAACGGCGGACTTGATATTGACCCTTGTATTCGGCATGAAAATGTATAAGAAACTGAACAAAAGCCATATTATAATATAAGGTGACAACCTGATAGCAAAAATTATGAATGGCCCAAGGGTGTTCAGCAGGGCAAGCCGCCCTGCCAGGAGGCTGAGATTGGCTGTCAAAACGACATTCAGGCTTCCAGCTATTACAAGTAGTACCGGGCATATAAATACTATGGCAAGATAATCGCTGAATTTTCTGCCGGGACTTCTTGATTTTCTTATTCCCCATATCTCGTTGAAAGAATTTTCAATATTGCTCAAGACACGTATTACTGTCCAGATCAGGAGTATCAAACCTATCCCTGCTATTATGCCTCCCTTTGTCCGTTCAAGCAGAGAGTGGGAGAATTCCATGATTTTTGTAACGATTTCCTGCTGGCCCTGGAATTTCTGCAAGACCTGTTCCTCAAGATTTTTTTCTATGCCGAATCCTTTGGCTATTCCGAAAATCATAGCAAGAACAGGTACTATGCTGAATAAAAAATAAAAGGTCAGGGATGAAGCCCTGAGGAAGCATTTATCTTCACCAAAACCCCGCAGGGCAAGAAGAACAATTCTCAATTGCCTTATCAGCACGTATTTCCCGCGGGAGAAGTTGACAAGCCGAATCCTCCAGATGTCTTCTGTAATGTACTTTATGATTCTTGATATGAAATTATCGCTTTTTGTATTCATGGGAGGATGTGATATGAAGCAATATTTTTTTGAGGAACATGTATTTATGAGTCTTCCGTTTACGTGTCGGATAAGCCAACATTTTAAATAAAAGACTGCTATTCATCGAAACGCATTCTCGTAACCGGCTTTTCGGGTTTTGCCGGCAAAACCTCTACCGTTTTTGTTGAACCTGGTTTAACAGCTTCTTCTTTTTCCGCCGGCTCAGTTTTAACCGGCTCCCCGGATTTTATGATATTTATTTCTATCTTGTCAATATAAACGCCTTCATTGCTTTTGAGAGAAATCCTCGCAGTACTGAATTTCTTTTTGTTAATTTCTGCGGGCACTTTCATTTTTACGTTGCATCTTGTCCATTCGTTGCTTTCAATTCCATGTGTGGATTCAAGCAGGCCAACCCTTGAACTGCCTTCATATAAATTTAGAATAAAATCAATGCTCGATGCAGCGGGATTTTTTCCATAGAAAGATATATCCACTTCGTCATACGGAAAGACATTCATGATTGAAGCAACTACGAGCTGCCCTTTCAAAAGATAGATGAAATTATCCCCGCTGTATGCCTGGTTTTTATCAGTTATCAAACTCAGTCTTCCACCTCTTGAAGCGCCTGAAAGTCCAAGGGTCCATCCATCGGGCAGAACCTGAGGAGGATCTATTGTGAAATCAAACTTTTCCGCCATGGTATTTAACACATGCTTTTCAGGCAACCCCCGTTTCTTCTCGAAATCTCCCTGAATTTTCTGTGATTGGGCAGGCAGTTCAGATACAAGAAATGAAAATGCTGCGCATGATAAAATAAATATGAAATTAGCAGAATACCTTTTTTTCATGACATCCTCCTTTGCTTATTTGTTGAATATTGTGAAATACCTGTACAAACTTATAATATTACCATTCTTCTTCTCTGTCAAGCGAAGCAAGTTTTTAAAATTGCAGGTTTGCCCGTGGTATAATGAAAAGAATTACAATGAAGATTCAAGAGTGAAATATAAATGCGGGAGGTTCCAGTTATGAAAAATATCTTAACCGTTGCACACAGGGGGTTTTCCGGGAGATACCCTGAGAATACACTTCTTTCCTTTGAGAAGGCGGTTCAAATGGGAGTTGATTTCATTGAACTTGACGTGCGTGAAACCATGGACGGAAAGCCGGTGGTAATTCATGATGCATCCACGGAGAGAACTACCGGAAAAACCGGAAATGTAAATGAAATGACCTGCGATGAAATAAAAAAACTTGATGCCGGAGAATTTAAAGGATATGAAAACGTCCGCATACCGTTTCTGGAAGATGTTTTTGACGCAATGAGGGGAAGAACAAGAATTCTTATCGAGATAAAAGATGCTTCTCCTTCAAGGATTCTTTCTCTTGTCAAGGAGTTCAAGATGAAGGAAGATGTTATAATTGGTTCTTTCAAGATGGAATATTTGAAAGAGGTTCGGATAATATCTCCCCAATCTGCCACGGCGCTAATTTCCAGCACTTTTCCTGAAAATCCCGGCGTGCTTCTTGAATGTGGAATTCCCATCCTTGACATAAATCACAAACGCATGAATAAGGAAATTGCCTGTAATTTTCTTGCAGGGGGAATTTCACTCGGAGTCTGGACGGTAGATGATGAGAAAGAAATGGAACCGCTGATAGATTCCGGAATTTTGTTTCTGACCACCAACAGGCCGGACGTGCTCCATGGTTTGCTTGGCAGAAAATAGTGAGGCACTGCAATCCTGACTTTTCAACCATGTGAGAGTAAAAGCTCCGGTCAAAAATATTCACTTATTTGCAGGGAGCATCTCCCCAGTCCGGAACTGAAAGCGTCTCTCCGTCCTTGAGTGCGGACTTGTGCGCCATAACTCCCATCACCATGTACCTGGCTGCTTCCCAAATATTTATGGCAGGCATCCGTTTTTCGGCCACAGAAGAAACAAACTCATGGACAAGATAGTGATGCGAGCCGCCGTGGCCTACCGGAATAAAGTCTGCATTGGGGCCGGATTTCATATCAGAGAGTTTCATATACCCGGCAACTACTTCGGAAGGCAGAGGGTCTCTCATTTCTTCGTCAGTCAGTTCCATGGTCTTAAGAGGTCGGGTCAATTTTTCATCGAGCGGAAGCTCGCGCGCCACTTCGTGCCATTTCCTTTCCACGTAACTTCCCCTTGTCCCCAAAATCCTGAAAGTCTCATGGTCCGCAATACTGCCTGCCTGCTCTCGAAATTCGCATATCCGGACAACCGCATCGTTGCTCATTTTGAACAAGGCCGTTTCATTGGTTATCACAGGCCTGTCGAATGAAGGGTCTTTGCTCAGGTAGCCGTACGCCGTCACCTTGACCGCATGCGCATTCATCACGCAAACGGGCCCGCTGGTTGAATGTGTCGGGTAATGCATCGGCCCATTACGGATACCCCTGTCGGTATATTTTTTCTTGACCAGCTCTTTCCATTCCCTGCCGGCCTTGCTGTTTTCACGAAGATTCGCAACGGTACGGAGCGCCCCGGTATCTCTGTCGTGAAAATATTCTCCCTCGGCATAAATGAAATTGCCGAAAGCATTCTCCTTTGCCTTTCTCCTGCAGAACATTGCCTGAGGCCTGTAATATGTCGTTTCTCCAAGCATGTAGTTTTTGCCGGTTCTTTTTGATGTTTCAATAAGTTTGTCGCACCATTCCAGTATCTCGTCTCCGTCAGGAATACTGATAATGGGAACAGCTGAATAAACGTCTTTCCCCGATTCCATAGCCTGTATGCACTGCGGAGCGTGAAGCCACGGCTGCGTGATGATAACAAGAGCGTCAAGGTCGGATTTGCAGATCTCTTCAAGGGAATTATAGGCATCTGACGGCTTGAATTTATCCTTAAGAAAAAGACTGCCGGCAAATTTGGCTATTCGTTCCGGCTCCCTGTCACAGAGGGCTATCCTGCTGACGAGCGGATGGCTTGCAAAAAGCGGCACAAATACAGAACCGAAGCTTCCGAGTCCGACCATTCCCAGAGATATTCCCATTGTACATTTCTCCTTTGATTTTCTTATCCTTTCATTAGAAGTTCCATTACATACATTTCAAGGGCCTCGTAATTCCTTTCCTTAACGCATTTTTCCTGGAACTTATAATCAAATTTTTCAACTTTCTTTTCCAGCATCTGCGCAATCTTGATGCTGTTCTCAAGATGCCTGTAGCAATCTTCAATTTTCTGGGTGCGCATGGTTTTAACATCCAGACCTACATATTCTCCTTTCTTTCCGTAGCCGTTCTCCTTGAGAACCTTTATCTGGTTGAAAGCCTGCCTCATGTTTTCAACTCCGAATGTTTTGTCCTGGTCGAATTTCATGCCGTTCTGGTCGTTCAGGTGGACACTCCAGAGTTTTCCCATGGCTATGCCGTAAGCAATTTCCATGGCGGGGTCAAGTCCAGCAAGTATGGCATGCGCGGATTCAAGCAATCCACCTACCCTTGCCGGGTCCTTGGTTTGGGACGAGATTCCCATGACATGCCCCAATGTAGGGCAGAAGCTCCTGTCAATGGGTTCGTTAGGTTTCGGTTCTATCAGTATTTTTATAGTCCTGTCGTAATCAAGCATGCGGTTTATGGAATCCACGAGCATTTTAACGCCTTTCACGGGGTTTTTGCTTTCAAAACAGAGGGTCCCTTCGCGCGCAAGCCACAGTACTATCTTGTTGCACCCGAGTTCCTTTGCGATGTCTATGGAACGGTATGCCCTCCACATGGCAAATTTCCTTTCAGCGGCGGAATTGGAAGTAAAACCACCGTCTATTGTTTCGGGCACTTCCCACAGCCTCGGGGCAACGAATTCGGCCGCCATTCCCACTTTATCCAGCAGTTTTTTGACTTTTCGGGCTTCGGCTTTTATCTCTTTCTCCTTCATCCCGTTCATCCCTGGAACAGCATCGTCATCATGAAACTGAACGGCGCTTAATCCTATTTTTTTAAATTTCCGAACCTTTTCTTCAAAAGGCAGTGTCTCTCTTACCCTGGGACCGAAAGCATCGGCTCCCTCGTGCACATTCCATGGACCTGCAGAATATTTAAACATTTAAACCTCCCGAGTTATTAAAATTTTCAGGATTAAGAAAACCTTTAATAACATATTTAAACATACCTAACTGCAATTTTCAATTTTTTGAAACAAACAACCATTTATTTCATTTCTATTGGACCTTGTGAAAATGAAGATTCTCCTTTAAGTGTTCCGTCAAACTGGAAAAGCGCACGGGTATTTCCATCTACTTTCATAGATGTTCCGGAAGGCAGGAAGTCTTTGGTATACCTGACATTGTCAGATAACCTAAGCATATCAATACTGCCGTCAAAAGGTCCAATAACAACATTTTCTGCCTTATGGTCAAGAGCGATTTTTCCCTTTCCGGTAAGTTGGTATAAACCGTACGAGGCTGACTTGAAAGGCTGTTTTTTTCCGTTGACGAAAATCGCAAGCGCTCCTTCCGTTCCCTTTTCCCCTTCCCTTATATCCCACGTGTATGCGATATGTGTCCATTCTCCCGCATTGAAGAAATACTCGGATTGATAACCGGGATATACTCCGAGATTATCTTTCTTTTCTGTTAAAAGCGCCAGCTGGAGCCGGCTAAAGACAAAACGGGCGCTTCCCATGGACCAGTATTTCTGCTGGAATGATATATGTGGTCCTCGTATAAAAGGCATGTAAGTGGAAGTAAAGGCAAAAAGAGTTTTCTCAGTGGTTGAATAGTCTGCCCTGAACCAGAATTCCACGGTTCCGGATAAACCCGGAAAATGGGCATATCCTCCCTGCTCAAGCTTTTCTCCGAGGGGAAAAGAGATGGTTTTCCCATTAGATAGCCTTAGGGATTTGCCCGATATACCTTCTGCAAACTCCATTGGTTCGTTTGTTCTGTAACGTGAATCCTGAAGAACAGAAGCAATTCCCGTTGTCCCTTCAGGCAGCAAATCCGGAGAGCCGAATGAAACGACAGGCTCAACATTAAGAAGCCTGTAAAAACCAGGGAAACATTCTCCCTTGAAATTGTGGAGATGGGGTTCTATACTCCATATTCCCCCATTGCCTTCCACGGGTATGTTTATCATACCGGTGTTTTCTCTTGAGGCATCAAGGACAGTTTTTCCATCGGGTCTTTTTATGGTTGCCGTACTTGCAAGAACTATTTCAAGCTTTTCGAGGCCGGATGGAACCCTGAAAAACATGGGAACTCCTTCTCCCGCTCGTCCGAAAGTGCCCTCGCCTGAACGCTGGATGGGTGTCCCTGATGCCGCCCTGAATCCTTCGGGGCAGTAAAGGGCTGCCTTATCGCCAGTTATATCAAGAACGGTGAAAGGTTCATTTCCGCCCGTAGAAAGAAGGTATAACCCGCCTGTGACATTTGAGGGTACAGTGATATACGCGTGGTAGATGTCGTCAGGCCTGACTACAAGGCGCGCAGGCCATTGCATTCTTTCTTCCAGTTCTACATGGATGTCTTCAACAGGCTTATTTCCGGGAGATTCCGGATACTTGAAAACTTCAAGTTTTACATCGGGACGCAGGGTTGTGTAATAAAAACTGATGCGTGTATCCCTTCCCTGTTCATGCCGGAAAATGGTTTTTGCCGCAAAGGTATCGGAAGATTTTATTACAACGGGAGTTCTTTTTCCACTCCATCCTTTTTGAGAAACAAGCTTGAGAGCTGTCGGAAACCCTATGAAAGGACTGTGCCAGTCGGTAACACCGAGATAGCCGGGCATGCCTTTCCAGTCAAGGGGGTTTTGAGGATATTTCTTGAGAATTTCGGACAACGGTTCTTTTTCAATGTAATACAGGGCGTCCTGAAGGGTCTGTTCTGCCACCCTTCTGAACCGTTCGTCCCCGCTTATCCAGTAAGCTATCGAAGCGGTGAATCCGTCGTAATTCTTGTGTCCGAAGGGATTGTACCTGCGGTCAAAACGGTAACGCTGGTCCATGAGTTTCAGGAAAGCCTGCTTTGCCAGTTCGTCTTTTGTTTCGAGGTAGTATTCCGCAGTATTATGGCTGGTCCGGTGGTCCTTGTACATGGTGCCGTAGCTGTCCCTGAACATCCTTATGCCGTTCTGGCTTTCGAGGTCAAACATGGAATCGGCGACTTCCTTTGCCATTTTGACGGCGTCTTCGTCCCAGTCCATAATAGAAAGAGTCACCAGTTCCCTTACAACCTTTGACTGGTTCACACCTATGGCATGTTCAACCTTCCAGTATTTCTTGAAGGATTCCTTTATCATTTTCAACAGGTCAAGGGAACGTTCGTCTCCCGTAAGATAATATTCCAACAGCCAGCATCCGATATCTCCTCCGTTTGTTATGTAGAGGTGTCCTGTCTGTCCCCATGCAAAGGGGAGCCTGCCTCCCTCCGGGGTGAAAGACATGAAACTGCCCCGGTTCCTGGAAGGGCTGTTTGCAACGTCATGGTGTATCAGGTACCAGTCCCCGCTGAAGCGGCTGAACCTGTGGCCGTAATTGTAATACTGTCTTTCAGCGCTTCGTGCAAACAGGCGCCACGGTTCGCGCCGGGAACTGTAACGGTCTATATTGGTAAGTATGTGAAACTGGGCCATGATGCGGCCTCCGACCGTATTATACTGCCAGGTGGAAAAATCACCCCATTCTATGAAACCGGTTAAAGGAAAAGCCTTATACGGAATCATATACCTCTGCCAGCATTCCGAAATCATTGCTTCTTGTTTAGGGAACCTTTCGGTATCTTTATGGAGCATGGGATATCCCATGGCTTCCGTTTCGCATAGCCAAACGGGGTTGGCTATGGCAAGAACCTGCCTGGAGCCAGCAAGCGCCGTTTTCTTCACTGCTTCCTCATTGTAAGCTCCTGCATGGGGGAGAAACCATATATCATGTGTTCTTGCACTGCCTGCAGCATTGCTCGCAAAAGCTGAAAGTTTACCTTTTCCCGGGCTTCCCGGACCTTTTTCCGCCCAGCTCTGCCAGTATTCTTCCACCAGGGTTTTTCCCCTGAAATCAAGCTCTTTGCCCGAACGGCCCGACCAGAATACCGCACGCGCTCCCCTTCTTCCGAACGATATCTCCTTGGGATACCTCTCGGCAAGCCACGGCATGACGATAGATATTCCGTAACTGCCGTAATCACCGTATGCCCAATCTCCTACCTCCTTGATTTCTTCCATTACGCTATCCTGACCGTTTTTCATGCTGCCTATTGCCGCCCTGTACTCCCTTTCGGCAAAATGCGGATATTCAGCCTGCAAAAGGTAAATCTCATCCCCTGAATTTACAATTTTGTGTATTTCTTTTCCGTTTTCTCCCACGGCGCAATATGCCTGTAAAGGACTGTAAGGAGTCTTAAATTCCAGGCCATAGTCTTTGAACCATACATTGTTTGTGTCCTCAGTAAACACAAGGGTATGCGTTGCCCTTATATATGGAACCCCGGAAGAAAAATAGAGCCATACATCGGCACGTGCAAGCTTCTCTCCAGCATCCGTGACGTACCAGCCGCTCCGCTTCAGCACAAGGCGCCCGGGTCCTTCCTTGAGAAACTCGTTCTTCACTTCCGCCGCCTCACCGGCTATCCTCGCCGTCCTGCCTTTGTTGTCCACGAGGTAGACTCCCGCACCTGACCCGTCGAGTATCTTTTCCCTGCGTCCAGCAATCACAATCCATCCTTCCTCGGGCAGTATCCTGTCACTTTCAAACCTGTATACAGCCGCACCCGTATCCACTGTAAAACCGCCGTCGTCCTGCCGGATTACTCTCAAAGGATTGGGATATTCTCCCATTTTTACTCCTTCCCCGTACTCAACGCTGTACTGTCCCTGCGGCGAAGCGGTAAAACCCGCAAGCGCCCACCGGATACTCCCGTCCCGCCATGTAGCCGCAACGTCCATTTGAGAAGGCACTTCCCGTCCGCCGGAAATTATCCTCATGGCCGATGCATCTTTTGTAAGCCCCTCCGGAAAAGGTATGCCTGCAACTATGGGCCATGGGCCGTCAAGCCCTGAATCGTCTTCTATGGTTAAGGGAAAACTGCCTGATTGAAGAGGAGTGAATGATGAAACGAAAAGCAAAAAGGTTATTATCGGTAATGCAAAAGGAAAATATTTCATTTTATCCTCCTGGTTTATACCTTAATTCTGCCAAACCTGGCTATGTTTTTATAGTATTTGTCTTCAGCCTTTCAATGTTTTTAAAAGTATTTATAGCTCTCCCCTATTTTTGCTTTTTTTTGTAGCGTGTCCTGCTCCATTAATAGGCGGACAAGAATTTATTTGGCGTCTTTAGCGTTGTGCGACTTGTCTTTTTAGGGACACTGCTATAAAAGCTCCACCCATCCTGTCACCCTGAATTTATTTCAGGGTCTCGCTTTTTACTGTAGCGGTGACAGTTATGCTACGAACGGACGAAATACCTGCGATAAATCGTTTATCCCGGGTATTTCCGGGACACCGCTATAAAGTACTTAATTTTGGATAAACGGCTACCTGTATATCTCATACCGGTTTGGCTGTCAATGGCTGTCAACCCCCGCAGCTTCCTCAAAACGTTCGCCGGCATACAGGCTCACTCAAGCTGCCGGGGATTCCAGCCGGTTTGATGCACGGTTTTAATTCGTAAATAGTGCGGTTTATCCCGTGAGGGAGACCCGCTACAAAAAGCCTTCTACGAAGCATTCATTCTTTTGACACCTGAGATGTCTCTGCTCAGGCTTGTTGTTTAGATCCTGTATATCTTCCATGGTAAACAAGTTCAGAACGATAAACTATCAGTTTTGAGATTCTGAATCTTTTTAAAGTAATTTAGTCTACATTATAACCTGATTTTAAAAAAAATAAAAAGCGAAATCCTGAATACAGTAATTTCAGTGTGATTTAAAAACGAAAGTCTTCCCTCTGAATTAAAAATGGCATGAAAATTTTATTGTGATATAATCTATTTTTGCGTTTATTCACCAAACAAAAAACAAACATTTTAAGTCTATGGAGGTAAAATGAGTAATCTAAAAGTAGGCGCGGCTACAAGGATTATAAACTGTAAAGTAGGTGACCCTGTTTCAGGAATGCTGGAACCTCGTTTTTCCGACAGGATAAAGGACGACCTCGAAGCAAATGCCTTTTGCGTATCTGAAGGCGGTCAAGACGTTCTGATAATTAATTGCGACCTTTTACATCTTACCAGAAATTTCATTGACAAATTGGCATCAAAGATTTCCAACATCACGGACATTCCTGCTGAAAATGTCATCATCTGCTGTACCCACACCCATTCAGGGCCTTATACCACCATGAAAAGCGTTTGGGGTCCGGCCAACGAGGAATATATGGATTCTCTTGAAAAATGGCTGGTCGAAGTTGCAGTCGAAGCCATGAATAAGTCTGTTTCAGCAAGGGTTGGTTACGGGCTTGGAAAAACGCGAATAGGCTATAACAGGAGGGTTTGCTGGAAAGACGGAAGTCATTCAATGTACGGGAATACAAAGAATCCCGGATTCGCAGGATTAGAGGGGCCGGACGACCCTTCCCATGCAGTACTATATGCGCTTGACAATAAAGGAAAGATAATATGCGTTATCCATAACAACGCCTGCCATGCTACTACCGGCTGTGCATTTAAATATGTTTCCTCTGATTTTCCCGGTGCTTCCCGCAGGCTCATAAGGGATGCCCTCGGCGACAATGTCCCTTTACTCTACATACAGGGCGCATGCGGGGATATTTGCCGGTTTAACCAGCTTAAACAGGAAGGACTGCCGGATATTGAGGGGTTGCACGATGCAGAAAGAAGGCTGAAAGAGATTTCAATATTGCTGGCTGGACAAACACTGAAACTGATTAAGGAAACACCGGTTTGCTATTCTCCCGTGGTAAAGCATTTATTCAGAGAAATAAAGGTTGGAATCAGGATGCCTTCTGAAGAAATGCTCAAAAGGGCAAAGGCAGTAGTTGAAACGGGGCCTAACGAAAGACCCTCAACCAATAATATTGAGGGCGGATACGGTTTTCAGAAAGGAATATTGGATTTGCATGAAAAATACAAGGATAATCCATATGAGCAGATTCCGCTTCATGCCCTGAGAATCGGAGGTTTTGCCCTTGCAACCGTACCATGCGAACTTTACTCCCAGTTCGGAATCGACATAAAAAGAAGGAGTCCTGCCGAGATAACGGCTGTTGCCGAACTCACACACGGCGCTCTCGGATACTGCCCCACAATATATGGTATTCTCGGCGGAGGTTATTCGGGCGCAACTTATTTCGGGAGCAAGCTTGAACCTTTTGCCGGGTATAAGATGGTGGAAGAGCTTTCCATAATGCTGTACGAACTTTTCGGCGGGTAAAGTATTTTTTATAACTATATTATTAAAAATTCTGCCATGAAAATTGCGGTACAAGAGAGATAAAAAAATGGAAAGAGCAAGTTTTAAAGGGGGAGACAGTACTGCAAACCCTCTCCCCTGGGGCTACATGTAATTTCTTCCCTCGTCCAGCATTGCAAGGTAGTTCTCCAGCGGAATGTAGTTGGCCACGGAGTTCCCCGTCCCCATGCAGTACCCTCCGCCTTCCATGCAGACGTCAAGAGTTTTGCGCACCCGTTCGCGAATTTTCTCTTCGTCTGACTTAACGAGAAAATCCATGTCTATTCCGCCCAGGATTGCGATACGTTTTCCCCATCGTTTTTTCGCCTCGGTTACCGGCATGATGACGTCCTCCCAGGAATGTTTTCCGTCAATTCTTACATCGTTGATTAAAGGTTCCATGATATCATCCAGTTTTCCGCATGAATGGAGGATGTATAACTTGCCGGAGTAGTGGGCTATTTGTGCGCACCTTGCATGCCATGGCAAGGCTTTCTCAATGAGAACTTTCGGGTTTACCATGCAGCCGGTTTTAAATCCCATGTCGTCGCTTCCCCATACTATGCCGAGCCTGTTATAGCAGACAATGGTCCTTGTATATTCTGCCTGGATTTCTCCTGCCTTTTTGAACATGGCGTCGACCAGGTCCGGCTGGTCGAACAGGGCAAGGCTCAGCCCTTCGTATCCCATAAGCCACGTAACATATTCAAGGATGTGCGCGGTAAGGGCGTAAAAAGCCATGCCGTCCGGAAGGTTCTTCTCGCACCAGTCAAATTCGCTGAAGTCTATTTTTGACGGGTCCGGCCACGGGTATTTTTCAAAATCTTCCCACGACGAAATTACTCCTATTCCTTCATCCTGCCATGAACGCATTCCCCTGTTTCTGCTTCCGTCTGCCGTGTCGGCAGTCTCTGTCTCTTTTTTCTTCCAGTCGTAGTTTCCGGGGTATGCCCTGATGATATCATAACCGAGGAAACGGTGTATTGCGAGGCGGGACTCCATTTTCCTGTCTATATTATCACTGTCAATGTCTCCCGGCAGGCCAAAATATTCAGCGGCGGCTTTTTGAATTTCATCATCAAGAAAAAGTTCTATGTTGTATATCCTTTGAGTTTCATTCCTGCGCAGAATATTTTTTTCAGTCCATCATAATCCGGCTGAAAAGACTTGCTCAGATATTTTTGTTTTCCTGTCATTTTTATCCTCCATGGCACTTAATTCGTTCTGCCAACGTTATATTTAAACATATGAAAGCTGTTTTTCAAAAGAAACATGTACGTCAATTTCTGCCTCCGTGAAAATCGTCAAGGAGAATTTCGGATTCAACAGGAAGGTGGCAAAAAACGTTTGACATTTCAAAGGATGAAGAAGTACAATCTTTGGCAATTACGTTTTAAGACGCATGTTAAATGGCATAAAATCCGGTATAAGGATACCGTCAAAGATTATGAACTTGCAGCCGTACTGGACAATAGGGAAATAAAAGGGGTTTCACATGAAAACTGTCGGAATAATAGGCGGACTGGGTCCGGAAACAACGTCAGTGTTTTATCTGAAACTTATTTCGTTATTGAGGGAGAGGGATAAGATACGCAGGCCTTCCATTTTGATTTTCAGCATACCCATACCCTTAGTAGCGGAAAAATTGTTTATCACAAGGGGAAAGAGCAGGAAAGTTTATCTCTCCCTGCTTATTGATGCTGCAAGGAGATTGGAAAAAGCAGGAGCCTGCTTCCTGGTAATCCCTTGTAATTCAGTGCATATTTTTATTAAAGAGATACGGGATTCTGTAAAAATTCCCGTGTTGAGCATCGTGGAGGAAACGGCAAAAGTTCTTGAAAAAAAGCGGGTAAAGAAGGCCGGCATAATAGCCACTCCCGTGACATTGGATAACAGGTTGTACGAGGTTGCGCTTTCCTCACGGGGAATTGCACAGTATCTGCCATCCAAATATTCACAGGATAAAATCGGAGTCATAATTCACAACCTGGTCAGCGGATACATTGGGGAGGAAGAAAGAGAGGGATTAATGCGGGTTATCCTCGATTTCAAGGCCGATAAGGTTAAGGATATAATACTGGCATGTACCGATTTGCAGCTTGTCATGCCTCAAAATGCCGGTGTCAAAATTCACGATACGCTGGAAATTCTCGCACTTGCTTCGGCGAAAATAATGTCTGAATAAGAAACAGATTCCGAATTTATCTTCAATCTTTGCGGACCGTATGCATCTTCAATTGCGATTCCCATTTTTTGACAGCCCTGGCAAGCGGAGGGAAATCGTATTCCCGTCCTTCCATCGCCGCGATAAACCTTTCTCTTGAATTCATTTCGGGTGTCCCTCTCAATTTTCGGAAAATTCCGTTGCTTCTTCTCCCTTCTCAAACTGAAGCCCGTCTATCCATACAGTTGAGTCCCCTGACTGTAACTGGATGAGAATCAGCTTATTCGTGGTTTTGGTTCCTTCTCCGGTAATCTCGAAGTTGAAGCTGTACCTTTCCCAGTTCTCCGTAAGATTAAACGTTTTGCTTTTCCATGCTCCTTCTTTTTCGGTTATTCTCACGGATAACCTGTCGCCTGATTTCGCAGAACGGGCGTACAGTGAGAATGTATGAATGCCTTTTTCCCTGGAATTGATACCGTACCTTGCGTAAACGCCCACTTTCATTCTCTTCAATGCTTCCGTCAGCGGATACATTTGCATGCGCAGGGAATACTTCCCGAACATGGGATTTTTCGTGTCGAGAAACCAGCGGGAAGCTTTTTCGCCTATTTCATCAATTTCAAGAACGTTGTGGGGAAAGTAAAAATCGGGCATCCATTCAATCTTCCTTTCCATTTCAAAAGAAGGATTGAGAACGTGGTTTTTCCGGTTTGCGGCCTCCTTTATGAGCTTACCGTTAATGGGAATCTTATTTTCAAGTTCAGGCTGTGATTTTATATCAACTGTAATTTTTATTTCACTGCCGTCTGAAGGAGGCTTGATTTTGAGCCGGTATGCGGCTACCCCGTAGTTGTCAAAAGTTTCCTGGAATACCGCGCCCGTGATTTTGACAGCGCCGGGACGGATAAAAATCCTGCGGGCACTTGTGAGCCCTGGGATGAGAAAGTAAGCAAGTACGGGATAATCCCGTCCGTTTACGGTCAGGAGCAGGTAGTCTCCGTCGGGAAATTTGAAAAGTTTTGCGTGCACATCGGGGCATTTCCATTCATCTGGAATGAAAACTCCGGGGTCGTATGTTATATCCTGTTTGACCGGATAGTTAAGCAGTGCAGGCTCCATCGCCTTTACCTGTTCACGAAGGGTTTTAAAAGTATTCCACATTGAGCGTCCGAGTATAAGGTCGTTGTTGAAATAAATGAGCCCCTTGGCACCGTATATCATGGCGGTATATGTCTGGCAGACCTGTTCCCTGTCTGTAAGAAACCGCGGTGTCCTGTTGCAATCAATGGAGTTTCCCAGTGGTACCATCCATACGGGCATATCTTTCTCGGCGCATCTGCGGTCAAGCTGTGATACATGGACGGCCATTGAGTCGCATATTAGGCTTGTATTTCTTCCCCAGTTCGGGTATGTGTAAACATCGTATCCAAGCACGTCGAAATAGTCGAGGGTATCGTCAATAGGCGGGATTACCCTTGCATAAACCCCGAAAACCACGTGGTAAGGGTCAAGTTTCTTAATCACATCGTAGTAAAGTTTCTGAACATAGACATTCAGTTTATAATTCCCGTAGTTGCACTCGTCCGCGCCGTAATAAAAGAGGAAATTTGGATAATTTCTCAAACTGGAAACTATCTTTTCTATGCTGGGAAGCATTTTGTTTGTGAATATTTCCTTTGCTTCGTTTTTTTCCTTTCCCAGCCCTTCCGGGTCATCCAGAGTTTTGGAAAAACGTCCCATGTATATAAGGGACCTCAAGACATCCCAGTGTCCGAACAGCAGGCCGTATTTTTGCGCATCCTGTACGTACAGTTCCGCTTCTTTCCAGTCGGTCTTTTCGTTCGAGGTGTCCACGGTCAATACCACGGTATTCATTCCCGCATTGGTTATGCGCCTGTACATCCTGTCCTTAATAGCGGTATCGCTTGTGTCGGCATAAGCAGCCCTTCTTGAGGTGCTGTGGTTGTAGACGCCGAAAGGGAAAAACGGTTTCCCGCCACGCAGTACAATGCGCCGGAAATGGTCGACTTTTGTTTCAATGCCGTTTACCAACGGAGGCAGTTTCGTGACTTGGAAAATCGTAGAATATATGAAATTGCCGTCACTGCCGATTAGTTCGGCTCTCAGTACATTTTTGCCTTCCGCCAGTTTTTCCGCAGGGAAGACCGCTTCGTTTCTTTTTCCGTCGTTGACTGCTATTATTCTGCCCTCTGAATCAAATATTTTAAGAATCATTCCTGTTGCGGGCGAAGGGCCGGAATATTTAACCCTTACGTTCTTCTCAACGGTGTAATAGCTTAATTCAGGGATGACCTTGAAAGTAACATTCTCTGAAACCTGTCCATTACTGAGACTGCTCAGAAATGGAATGAATAAAAAAGATAACATCACAGCCCGCGTTAAATTTTTCATATCAAATCCTCCGGGCAATAGAACTGCCATCTCCGGCATTATTTAATCGTGACTTTGAGGGTATCTGAGCCCGGTGAACGATTGTCCCAGCTGTCAACTGCTTGCACCCTGTAATAATATCCCTTAGCCGGCTCAAGCACGCAGTCTATGAAAAGAGGTTCTGTTGTACTGCCGACAAGGTTTGCCTGCTCTGTCTTAAAATCCGGGTTCTCCGACCTGTATATATTATAGTATCTCACTCCCTGCAGGGCGGTTGAAGGATTCCATGTCAGCTTCAGGTAAGGAGGTTTCACGGAATATCCCTGCCAATCCAGGTTCTTCCCCTGCAAAACCTGACCTGTAACTTTCAGCCCGGAAGGTGTTGAAGGAGCCGTTGAAGGCGTGTTGCTTCTGCCGGAAGGAATAAAACCGGTATCGTTTGTAACAAGTATATTGTCAATGGCTATGCCCGCATCCTGTGTTTCAAATTCTATTTTGTGTTCTCCCGCGTTCAAAGATAAATTCATATTGTCTATCACAACCCATTTCCAGCCGGATTTTTCAACGGGAATTTTACCCGCGCTCTTTTCGTCAATCCTGATTGAGAAAACACCTTTGTCCGCTTCTCCTTTTTCCATCCAGCCTGTCGTGTAGCTTGAACATTCTATCCTTGACATGCCGCGGACTCTTGCGATGATACGCGCCTGCCCAGAGACCGGCACGGAAACTCTGAAAGTGACATTCCCTTTCAATCCGGATTCCAGTTTTTCCCTGTATATGAGCTCGGGGTCTGTAATGGCAGCCGCATAGGCATTGCTTGCACCTGCGGGTTCAAAGAAAGGAACCATGGGGTTTTTGATATCGCCCGTTTCTGCTTCGTAAAAGAGGCGGTAAATTCCAGGGGTTCTCGTACAGACCTCGTTTGAGAACATCCTGCTTTCCAACCCGGAATGTTCAACGGATGTCATAATGTAGAAATCTCCGTTTTGCAGGGATATCTCAGATGAATTGCCTTTTATGGGTTCCCTGTTCACCTTTTCATAATTCATACCGCTTTCTTTCGAACGGTAAAGATTATAACCCTTTATTTCGGAGCTGTAGGCAGGAGCTTCCCACTTAAGCCTGTTTCCTTCAAACTTTAAACCTGCTGGCGGCTGAGGGTACCTTGCTACTGCTATGTAGGCATCCCCGTATTCGTATTCTGGATGTCCAAGAGCAAGCATGGATGAAGCGAAGCATGCCTTTGTAAAATCAGGGCTCGGGTTGGCGTAAGGGTATATCAGTTTTGCGGAAACCCTCCCGCTTCCTGGCGCACCCGCCCTGTCGAGCCTGCTTGCCGCCGACAGCCTGTTTTCAAGGTCCGTATAGTTCATCATGGAAACGGTCCACATCGTGTCATGTTTCATGTCCATCATCAGAACGGGTGTCGGGGGTACAATCCTGGACCATAAGATTGCAAAACCCCTGTCTCTGATAAATTCGTGTTCCCATGAAGCGTCGACAAGGGAAGGATAGTTGCCTATGAATCTCACCGTGTTATCGTAGACCGAGTTGACACTTGCCGTCCTGCGGAAGAAAGTATGCATTCCCAGTGAGTTCATGTGAAC
>DAOQVZ010000022.1:0-22834 GCA_035341815.1 bacterium | reverse complement strand
GTAAGAAAGCGGGAAAAACTGTTCAAGTTCTTTCTTGTTTATAGATATATTTCCCTTTCCTTCTCTCAATTTCACTATTGCGGTGCTTGTTTTCCGCCTTCCTATTCCTATAAGCTGCTGCACCTGTTGCGTATTTTGCTCCATAATCGTTTTCCTCCGTTATTTCATATTTAAATGGTATATTACCTGACAGATTTTCAGCAATAAAAATATCTCTACAGATTTTCCTTTATTGCCAGATGACTTTATATATTAAACTATTTTTGCAAGGGTGTCAAACCGGTCCTTCAGGGAAGGATACAATTTCCTGTATAAACCGTAAAAATCCTCGTATTTTTTGGCGTTTTCCTTTGACGGGGAAAATGTATCTTTTTCCTTTATAAATAATCTGCATGCAAAGACAATATCCCGGTAAGTCCCGATTCCTGCTCCTGCGATTAAAGCAGCCCCGTAAGCAGGGCCTTCCTCGCAAGTCAGCCTTACCGTGCAGTTGTTGAATATGTCGGCCATCATCTGGCACCATAAAGGACTTCTTGCCCCGCCCCCTGAAACTCTCAATTTTTTCCCCGGAGACAGGCCAGTCTTTTTCATAATATTAAGGCTGTCTTTAAGGCCGAATGTTATGCCTTCCATTACCGCTCTTATGAAATGTTCCCGGCCGTGTTTCAGAGAAATTCCGAAAAATACGCCTCTTGCAGCAGGGTCGGGGTAAGGGCATCTCTCTCCTGTAAGGTAAGGAAGGAAAATCAGTCCTTCGCTTCCTTCTTTAATTTTACCGGCCATGGACGTCATGGCTTCGTAAGGCTCGTTTACAATATTATCCCTAAGCCATCTCAAGGAACCTCCTGCAGAAAGCATAACTCCCATAAGGTGCCACTTGTTAGGGACCGCATGGCAGAAAGTGTGCAGTCTTCTTCCTGTATCTGCTAATATTTTGTCTGAATGGGCGAAAACAACCCCGCTTGTGCCGAGCGATATTGAAAAAAGCCCTTCTTCAGCTATACCGCTTCCTATCCCTCCGGCCGCCTGGTCGCCTGCGCCTGCAACGACGGGCGTATCCTTTTTCAGGCCGGTGGCAAGAGAGGCTTTTCCAGTTATGTTGCCGGTTATTTCGGCAGATTCAAAACATCCGGGGAGAAAATCTGACTGTATATCGAGCTTGCGGAGTATTTCTTCAGACCATTTCCTTTTTTTTATATCCAAAAGTGAAGTGCCTGATGCATCGGATACGTCTGTTGCAAAGGCACCCGTCAGCAGAAATCTAAGGTAGTCCTTGGGAAGCAGAATTTTCTTTACTTTCCTGTACAGTTTGGGTAAGTTTTTTCGGAGCCAGAGAATTTTCGGTGACTGGAAACCTGTCAGGACAGGGTTGGCAGTTATTTCAAATATTCTGCCTGCTCCCACTTTTTCATTTATCTCAATGCATTCTTCCGCTGTTCTCTGGTCGCACCACAAAATTGCAGGGCATAACACCCTGTTTCTACTGTCGAGAAAAACGGCTCCGTGCATCTGTCCGGTCAGTCCTATGCATTTTATATTTACGGGCTTTATGCCCGAGGAGTCCAGCGCCTGCCTTATGGCCTTCTGGGAAGCTTTCCACCATTCGGATGGATCCTGCTCCGCCCAGCCTGGCCTGGGGGTAAGAAGTGGATATTCAACGCTTGCTGTCTTAACGGTATTGCCGCCGGTGTCTGTTATTACGACCTTGACGCCGGTGGTACCCAGGTCAATTCCCATCAGGTAAGACAATTTCTCTCCCCGCGTTCATTCAACGGTTGTTTTTGGCGGATACACAAAATTCAGGTATCTTTCCGCTATTCTGCTTTCTTCAGTATTTCCTTCATGGATGCATATCCTGTATTCGAGAGGCATCTCTTCATACGCCGGAAGAATATAGGTGCCCGACCTTTTCCTGTCTCCCGTGAAATCCGATACGCCGAAGAAATTAGCAGTGAACAGTCCGTAGCTTCTTATGTGCCACCACGTGGGATACCTGAAATTTGACGGCTGGTCGAAAACGGAAATTCCGCATTTAACGCCTTCGACTTCTCCGCAGTAGTCGCACCAGCTTGCCCTTTTTCCCCAGCATTCGTCTTCTCCTCTGCCTCCCCCGGAGTTTGTCATTATGCCGCCTTTGCGCTCCTCCATGGAAGGGTTCACTCTCACGCTGAGAAGCCCTGATTCCTTGGTGTCCTTGAAAACAGCTTCTCCTTCCGTTGTCTTCAGGATAATCTTATGGTCTATTATCCTGAAGTCGGGCTTCAGGTTGTACACGGTTATTATTCTTTCCTCTTCCATCAGTTTCGTCTCTCTTCTTGCTTCTCCTCTCACCAGTAGTTTTGCCCAGTGGCTTACTGCGTGTATTCTTGCGAATACGGGACCGGATGTCAGTTCGGAAAAGTTTTTGTGAAACGTGTAGCCGTGTCCTTCCTCTTCCGACCAGTTATCTACGCCGTTCATGTTTCCGTGAGATACCCATATGCCCCTGTGGTGTTTGTGGTCAACCTTTTCCGGGTTCCCCGGCTGGGGGGGGGTCCTGAGCATAGATTTGCTTCCCGGACCTATCACGGGGAAAAGGAAAGGCCTTACTATATCCGGGGTAGCGTAGTTATAGCAGGTGAAAAGCTGTTCATTTATGAAAACGTCCACTGTGCCGTTGTCATTGTTTTTGAGCATGACGGACTGCGGTGCATCAGAAGTTTTCTTAACCTCGAATTTTGCTTCCTTGCCGGCCGGGATGGCAGGCGGTATGAAAACGAGGCGTTTCTTCCCATCGCCACTTTTTTCAACCTGTCCGTAACAGTCAGCACTGCCGTTGCTCAGGATAAAGTTGCCTTCTTCTTCCCATTCCACCTTGACAGGAGTATTTGCAAATTCCCTGTTCGTATTCCTGATAGTTATAGTTTTCATCTTCATCTTCTCCCTTTGGCGGCAACCCCGCAGTTAATAATTCTTTTACGGATGGATACTTTCTGGAAATGCGAGGTCGACAACAAAAATAAACCTTGCTTTTATTTTACAACCCTGCCATCTTGTGGCATTGTTCTGTAAGCCATACGACCCTTCTTGCACTTTCAGGAGTTACATAAAGAGGAGCTCCCTTTGCAAGAGTTTTATACAAGCGGTCGTAAAATGCAACGGAAAAATGCATGGCGTCCGCGGGAACCTTCCAGTATTCTTCCTTCCACTTGATTTCTTCGTTGTCGTACTTCCTGGCATTTGAAATGGCTATCTTGGGCAGAGTCCTTTTTGGCAGAGTTTCCGGCTTGCAGTATTTCCACCATATTTCGTTCCAGTTTGCCTGGAGTCCGCCTTTTGTTCCCATTATCAGGTATTTTGGTTCCTGTGAGTATGCTGATGCCGATGTTATTTCCATATCCAGTACCGGGGATTTCTTGCCTTTCATTATTATCTTTACGTGGTCGTCGGCGTCCCCGCATGTAAGCGTTTTTTCCAGATGGCAAAAAATCTTGTACTTATCCTTCTCAGGCATGAATTGCAGTCCATGGTCGATGGCATGCGGGCAAGTGTTATTCAGTGTGCCTCCCTTGAATTTTCTCAGTGTCTGCCAGTCCCATCTTCGGCCGAAGCTGTGCCATGTGATTTTTACCTCTACGATTCTTCCGAGTATGCCTGAATCCACAATTTCTTTCATCTTCAGGAAAAGGGGGTCATGTCTTTTGTTCTGGAAAGGCGCAAATATTTTTTTGTATTTCTTTGCAGTCTCTATCATTTTGTCCACGTCTGCAACATTGTCAGAAAGAGGTTTTTCGCATACCACGTTCTTGCCTGCTTTGAGGGCCGCAATGGCGCATTTTGCATGAAGGTATGAAGGTACAGCCACGGTAACAAGTTCGGTCTCTTTATCCGCGAGAAACTTGTTAAAATCCTTGTATACCCTGCATTTCAGCTTCTCTTCCGCTTCTTTCCTCCGTTCGTCGTTGGGTTCGCACAAGGCGACTATTTCGTATTTCTCCGGCAATTTTCCCATGCTGTGACAATGAATTCCCATACCGCTTCTGCCATAACCTGCCACTCCTGCTTTTATTTTTCTCATTTTGATCTCCTAAAAATATGTAATCCATTAAACAAATTTTTTCAGATATTCAATGCTTTCCCTGGCTATAGTCTCTGCCCCTGGCGAGAAATCGAAAACTTCGAGTGAAAGCCATCTTTTGTAGCCGATGCCCTTCAATGCATGAATTATGGGGCCATAGTCTATACTGCCTGAACCCGGATGTCTCCTGTTTGCATCATTGACGTGAAAATGGCCCAAATATTTTTTAGATTTTTTTATTATGGATGGAATAGTCTCTGATTCGGCCGACATGGCTTTCACGTCAAGATGAAGTTTCAGACATGGATGGGAGATTTCTTCGATTAAATCTATTGCTTCATCTGCCGTATTTATAAAATTGGTTTCATTTATTGTCAGGGGTTCCAGGCAGATATTGATATTACTCTTCATGCATATTTCCAGGGCGGGAGCAATCCCTTCCTTTACATATCTTCTGACATCCTCCTTTTTCTGGCCCTCTCCGATGCTTCTCTGTTTCGGAGAACCGAGTACCATGAGTTCTCCACCGATATCTGCAGTAAATTGAGCGAGACTGCAAAGATAATCCGAGGTCTTTTTCCTTGTCCCCGTATCAGGGCTGGAAAGTGACAGCCCTTCCGGTTTTGCCAAAAGCCAGTGGTTTCCAATTATTGAAACACCGTATCTGGATGCGAGATTTCTAATTTCATCTTTTGTTTTTGCCGATATTGTATCTACCGAATTACCTAATGTAAAAGGTGCGATTTCCAATCCCGTGTATCCCAATCCGCTTATAAATGCAAACATTTCCTCGTGCTTCCAATCTTTGAAAATTTCATTGCATATGCCGTATTTCATAAGTTGTCTCCCTTACCTCTCAAAACAGCGGGAGTATCGTCCACATCTTTTTTCCCTCCCGTGTCAAAGGGTATCTCTCCAATATTTTTGCCTGCAGGTTTCTTTGGATGCTCGGGCTCCGGCCTCAATTTTCCGCCTATGCCTGTGGCAAGAAGAGTAATATTGACCTCGTCTTCAAGAGCCTGGTCAATGGCTACTCCAAGAACCTTTGAAGGAGATGCTATGCGGCTTTGTATGAGGTCCATTGCGTCACCGACTTCTTTTAGCGTAAGATTGCTGCTGCCTGTGATGCTTATGAGGATATTTTTTGCTTCCATGATATCGTTTTTTTCTATCAGAGGGTCGTCTATCGTGTTGTTTGCCGCTTTAGCCATTCTTCCCGGTCCTTTGGCCGACCCAAGGCCCACTATGCCTTTCCCGGCATTTGCAACTATGGAGCATATATCGGCAAAGTCTATGTCAAGAATCTTCGGCTTGTATATCAGGTCGGAAAGAGAAGCCACGGTTCTCGATATTATTTCGTCAACCTTTCCGAACGCGTCAGTAAACATTACCTTTTCGTCAACCGAATCGTAAAGGCGCTGGTTGGGAATGTGAATAAGAGTATCCACGCTGTTTTCAAGCGTTTCAAGTCCTGCAATTGCATGCTTGATTCTTCTTTCGCCCTCAAAATCAAAAGGAGTAGTAACCAGTGATATGACTATTGCGCCCAGATCCTTGGCTATTTTTGCTATTACTGGAGAGCCGCCCGTACCCGTTCCTCCTCCGAGGCCTGCAAGCAGGAAGACAAAATTTGAATTTTTCAGGACTTCCTTTATCTTTTCCTGGTCTTCGTTTGCCGCAAACTTGCCCTTTTCCGGGTCCCTTCCCGTTCCCCTGCCGTGAGTTGTTTTCTCTCCTATCTGCCTCTTGACATCCGCCTTTGAATACTTGAGCGCGTTTGCGTCCGTGTTAAAAACCACGGAAGTGACCCCCTGTATTTTATCGGATATCCTTGATACTATATTGCTGCCCGCATTTCCCACTCCTACAACTTTGATATTTATGAAACTGCCTTCATCATTGGTGTCTATAAGTTTTGCCATTATGGTTCTCCTAAAACCAGCTTTTGGGGATTCTCATTATTTCATCTATTTTTTGCCTGATTCCTTTTTTTCTTTTTTTCTTTTCCCGCTTTGAAGCAAGCATCACGGTTCCTATGGCCGAGGCAAATTCAGGAGATTGAAAACTTTTATCAAGGTTAAGGACGCCTCTCGGGATACCGGTTCTCACGGGCAGGCCGAAAACAGATTCTGCAAGCTGGTTAATCCCTTTAAGCTTTGCAAGCCCTCCAGATATTATTATCCCTGAAGAGCAGCTGTGCATGAGGGAAATCTTTTCCATTTTGCCCTTTATATAATCTTCCATGCTTTCCAGTATTCTGGCGTAAACTATATGAGATATGTTTTCGACTGTGACAGTGGTTGCGATTTTACCGGAAAGGTCGAATATGTCGACTGTTTCGGATAAAACGGGCGATTTTTCCCTCAGAAGAACAGGGTAGTTTGCCCATGCATGTTTTTTCTTCAGCTCCTCGGCATATAAAACCGGAGTATGCAGCACCTTGGATATATCTATATCTATATTCTCTCCTCCGATTTTAAGGGAGTCTGTTATGAGGATAGAGTTGTCTGAAAAAAATACAATGTCGGTAGTGCCTTTGCCCATGTCTAAAAGAAGACAGCCAAGTTTTTTTTCTTCTTCTGACAGGGTTGCTTCTGCAACTGCCCATGAATGGGCAAAAATACCCTCAACCTGCGCTCCCGCCTTTTTAACGCAGTCTTTTATATCCCTGACGGGGTTCACTTCCGCTGTTAAGACGTGAACTTTCATCTGCAGAAAATTTCCGTGCATGCCCACGGGAGATTTTTTGATAAGGTTCACGTTGTCTATTATGTAATCCTGAGGTTCAGAATAAAGTATTTGCCTGTCACTTCCGTGCAAGGCGGATATTGAATTCTGTATTTCTCTCTTCAGCATCTGTATGTCTGTTTCACTTATTTCCCTTCCCTTGGGTTCTATATCAATGTTTTTAGGGAAAAGTATCCCGTTCAGATGGCCCCCTCCTATTCCTATGTTTACATTTGATATGGTTTCGCCGGATTCGGTTCTAAGGGCTTTCAGCACGTCATAGATGCAATTGCTTACTTCGTCTATATCGGCAACTCTGCCTTTTTTAACTATATCTTCCGAGAAATTCATCAGGTTTGTGGCTATGGCTTCAGGGCCTGATTCTCTCAAGATGCAGGAAATACCGAAAATTTTGCTTGTTCCTATGTCAAGAGCGGTTATTATTTCCTCGTTAATCATTGTGACGGTTTCTCTGTTGTATTGTCTTTTTCTTCATCCATGTGTTTTACTACAGGATGTTCGAATCTCATGTCAATATATTCCCAATTTTGCCCGTTTTCACTGCATTTTTTGAGTACCAGCTTTAACATTTCAAATTTTTGGCGGATGTCATCTTTCGCAATTATAATCCTCTTGCCTTCTGAATGAATCAATATTTCGTTTTCTCCGACAAATGCAACAATTTCGGGTTTTATGTATTTCCGGAGATTTGTGCTGTTAAAACTCTCCTCAATCTGACTCAGAACATCAAGTTTCCATAAATCTTCTTCTGCAACCTGTTTTGTTCCCACAGAAATGTTCATAGCTATAGTAAAAGAAGAAAAACCTTCTTTTATAGGATATACAACCTTTCCCTTCCTGTCAATAAAAAAAGTGTTTCCATTTTTTATTAGGGCCATCCACGGTTTTCTCAGTATCAGTTCAACTGCGATAGTTCCTGGATACATTTTCTGTACACGGCAGTCTTCCACTTCCTGTATCAATAATATCTTTTCCCTCAGTTCATCTATATTCAGGAAAAGAAGATTTTTTCCTGCTTCCAACTCTACGAGTCCTGTAATCAGGGATTCAGCGCTTGCCGGCTTTATTTTTATTTCCCTTAGCGTAAAAAGTTCCGTTTTCCAAAGGATTTTCACAGCAAGCCTTTTGACATTCAGTATCCCCAGAAGCAGCATGAACAATGTAATTGAAAATAAAACAGTTCTTATTTTCTTTTTCCTTCTGATTGCAGACTGGGCTCTTACTTCTCTTATCCTTTCTTCTGTTTTCTTTTTTTGCATTTTTCAACCGCAAGTTGGACAAGTTTTTCGCAAAGGTTTTCAAATGATATGCCTTTGGCCTTTGCTGCATCCGGCATCAGGCTGGTCCTTGTAAGTCCCGGTATCGTATTGACATCCAGGATATAAGGAACGCCATTGTTTATTATTATTTCCATTCTCGCACAGCCCGAGCATCTCATGACCGAGTAGGTTTGCAGGGCGACATCCTCTATTTTCTCCAGGGTATTTTTCCCTATTCGGGGAGGAATGATATGCCTGCTGCCTCCGATAGTATATTTTGCCTTGTAGTCATAAAATCCGTCGGGCGTTTCTATTTCTATTGCAGGGAGTCCCTCGGCATTTTCATTGCCCAGTATTCCGAATGTAACTTCCTTTCCCCTGAGATATTTTTCAACGAAGACTTCGCTGTCAAGGACAAAACATTCGTTTATGGCTTTATCCATTTCTTCAGGGGTCCTGACAATTTTTATGCCTATCGTGGAGCCGAGATTTGCCGGTTTAACTACGGCCGGAAAGCCAAACGGAATCGATGCTTTTTCGCCTGGTGATATTTCCACGAAATCAGCAGTAGGAAGCCCGTGGTAAAGAAGCAATTTCTTCATTACGATTTTATTGAGGCATATTGAAGAAGAAAGGACTCCCGAACCTGTATAAGGTATTCCGAGGGTTTCCAGGAAGCCCTGTATCACGCCTCCTTCTCCTTTGCCTCCGTGCAGCGCTATGAAAACACATTCCGGCTTTATCCTGGCGAGATTCTTAAGAAGCGTTTTTTTCGAAGGGTCAACAAGTGCCACTCTGTGGCCTTTTGCCTTGAGCGCTTTTGCAACTTCCCTGCCTGACATCAGGGAGACTTCTCTTTCCGGACTGTCTCCTCCATAAAATACGGCTATTTTCATTTTCACCTCTCAAAATCGCCTATTATTTTAATCTCCGGCTCAAGCTCTATATTATATATATCCTTAACTTTTTTTTGAACTGTTTTTATGATGGCGTATATATCCTGCGAAGTAGCCGTTCCGGTATTTATTATGAAATTTGAGTGTTTGGTTGATATTTTCGCTCCGCCTGCGCAATATCCCTTAAGACCTGCTTTTTCTATGAGCTCTCCGGCAAAAGCGCCTTCGGGATTTTTAAATACGCTGCCCGCTGAACAGCTTTCGATGGGTTGTTTTGCAATTCTTTTTTCCATGTTGGAACGTACATTTTTTTTGATTTCTCCTTTTTCCGATTTATTCAGGATTAAAACAGCTCTGTAGATGAAAAACTTTTCAAGCCCGCTTTTCCTGTAGCCGAACGACGCCTCTTCCTTGCCTATATTTTTTATTTCAAAATTGTCAGGGGAAAGCACATATACCTCTCCGACAATTTGTGAAATCCATGTATTCTTAAGGCCGGCATTGGAAATCAATGCCCCGCCTACGGTTCCCGGTATTCCTGCAAGAAATTCAATGCCTCCAAGGGAATTGCGCACCGCAGTTTTTACCAGGGCGGATATTTTTGCCCCGCTTTCGCAGAGAATGCGGTTTTCCCTGACGAATATCCTGTTCAAATTTTCCGTTAAAACGACGACTCCGTCAAATCCCTTGTCGCTTACAAGAGTATTTGTACCTTTGCCCAGCAACATTACCTGCATGCCAAAATTCCTGCATAACAGCAGGATATTTTTAATTTCTTCCAGGCTGGAAGGAGATACAATGTATCTTGCCTTGCCTCCCGTCATGAAACTTGTATAGCGGGAGAGGGGAATATTCTCTCTGCAGGATTCACCAACAATCCTTTTTAATGAAGTTATTATATCTTCCATTTTTTTTTGACACTATTTTTACCTGCCGGATAGAAGACCTTCTTCAAATAAAGGCCTTCGGGCCTCGCTGTCGGAGGCGCCAGCTTCCTATTCCTTGATTCTATGAAAAATGCAGCTTTTTCGGGCTCCATTTTTCCCTGTCCGGCATATATGAGCGTTCCGATTATATTACGCGCCATCCTGTAAAGAAAACCGTCTGCCTCAATCTCAATTGATATAATTCCAACATCTTTATCCAGCAGAAATCGTTCCTTTCTTATTTTTATTTTGTAAATATTTCTTACCGTATCTTTTACGCGACTTCCCGAGGCTTGAAAGGACTTGAAATCGTGTTTTCCACAGAAGAAACAGGCGGCCTGTTCCATTTTTTTTATGTCGGGTGCATCTTTTACATAACAGGCATAATTTTTCAGAAAAGGGCTTTTCGTGTCAGATATAAGGTACCTGTAAACTTTCCTTTTTGCATCATACCTGCTGTGGAAATCAGTATATGTTTCTTCCGCATCTTTTATTGCGATTTCAGGCATTGTCTTCGAATTTATTGCGTTTTTCCATTCTGAAGGTGTCATTCCTGAAAATGTTCTGAAGTTCGCAACGTAACAAACAGCGTGAACCCTTGCGTCAGTTCTGCCGCATCCCGTAATTTTTATCTTTTTTCCCGCGATGCTTTCTATGGTATTTTCTATGGTTCCCTGAACGGTCTGGGAATTTCCCTGCTTCTGCCATCCGGAGAACCTGCTTCCGTCGTATGATATCACGAGCTTGATATTTTTTACCGCCATAATTCCCCTGAAACAAACTTTTTATATTATGCAAGCTGTTCGCTTTTTACTCCGGCCTCAAATATGATTTTTCTCGGGCAGTTTTCCACGCAGGTTCCGCAGTTATTGCATTTTTCATAATCTATGACTGCAAGATTATTCTTTAGAGAAATGGCTTTTTGAGGGCATACTCTGACACATTTCCCGCATCCGATGCACCCGGATTTGCATGCCTTAATTACGGCAGGTCCCCGGTCGCAGGATGAACAGGCTATATAAATCTTCTTGTCTTCGGGCAAAAGACTGATTATGCTCATCGGGCAGGCAGCAACGCATTTACCGCATCCTGTGCATTTTTCTGCATCGACCGAAGGCAGTCCGTTTTCACCCATGCTGATAGCATTCACAGGGCATATTTCTGCGCAGTCTCCCATGCCGAGACAGCCGAAGCCGCATTCAAGGTTAGTGCCGAAAATTGATACAACTGCACTGCATGACCTCAGAGTTGCATATTCAAACTTCTTTTTGGAGTTTTTTCCTCCGAAACATTTTATTCTTGCAATTTCCCTGGTTCTGTCCCTGCTTTCAATTCCGAGTATGGAGCATATGGAAGAAAGATTTTCTTCTGAAAGCATAACGCATTTCTCAGGAGCTTCTTTTTTCTCTGCGAGAAGTTCTGCAAAAGCACTGCATCCGGCTAAACCGCAGGCCCCGCAGTTGGCTTTCGGCATAAGTTCATAGATGCTTGCAACCAGCGGGTTTTCTTCCACCTTAAACCTTATGTTGAAATAAGTGAGAAATGCCGAAAATATTATTCCGAGCGCTCCCAGGATTAACACCGGTATAACCATTTCCCTGCCTCCTTAAATGATATGGGCAAACAACAAGTCATATGCGAAAGAACAAAGGTAATCCCTTGTTTCAAACCTTGAGTTCTTTAAGCCATTCAGCGGATTTTCCATATCCTTCTATGCCGTCTTTCCCTTCATACTCAATGCACCATGGACCCGTGTACCCGGCATTTTTCAAAATTTCTATTGTTTCTTTAAGTGGAACTTCCCCCTTGCCCAGAACGCTTGCCGTGTATTTGAAGTCTACATCGGCTTTCACTCCGTCTTTCATGTGAGTGTGAAATACGTGCGGCGCTATTTTCCTGTATATCCCTGTGAGTTTTTCTACGGGGTACCCGTACCACCTGTAGTTCATTGTATCGAGATTCGCTCCAAGGTATTTCGAATTGACATCCTTGAAAACATCGAGCTGCAGAAGGTAATCGTTGGTTACCTTGCCGTGATTATCAAGCGCAAGATATACTTTTTCTTTTTCTGCTATTTCGACAGCTTTTTTTATTCCATCCATGACCATGTCCCTGTATTTCTTTTCTTCGATATTTTCCTTCGGCCATCCGCCGTCAAGTCTGAGCTGGTTGAATCCCATGTCCTTGACCATGAGACACAGTTCCCTTATTATCCGCAACTGTTCTTTTACTTCCTCTTCGGAAGCCTTGATAAAGTCGTTTCCTGCCGATATCTGGGAGACTTTTATACCGTATTTCATGAGAAGCGCAGATATTTCCTTCACCCTGTTTTCTTTCTTCCCGACATCTTCCCATATGTCAGGCCTCATCAGCTCAACATATTCAACTCCGTTTTTATTGCACCAATCGAAAAGTTCCCCGGCAGAAAAATTTGAAACATTGTACTTAATGATTCCTATCTTTTCCATGAGATTCCCCTTTTTTTTGAAAGAGTTTCTAAAATTTTGAAATGCGAATTATTTTTTTACGTGAATAATCTCGCCATTAAACTCTTCTTCACTACAATGGCCCTGTGGGGGCATACCTCAAAACAGCACAGGCAGCTTATGCATTTTTCCCTGTCGAATTTCAGGCTCTTTGATATTGCAGAAACGGGGCATACCTGGACGCATGCGTAGCATTTAACGCATTTTGAAGGCTCTATTACCGGCATGATTTCAAAATGCTTTCCAGCAAATCTCATGAAATGCTTTATAAAACCGTTCGACATGAGAAATATAAGGCGTTTCCCCGGTACGGAAAAATTCCTGACTGCCGTCAATCTGTCTCCCAGTATTTCCAGTTCCGGCAGTCCGAACTTCTTCTTGTAAATATGGAGGTAAGGAATGGTTTCTTCTTTTATTCCAAGGAGTCTGCAGCATACCATGTCCACAGCCACTGCGTTTTTGCCTCCGATAAGATACCCTGTAGTCCTGAGTTTTCCTGAAGAAGGACCGTTTCCTTCCATGGAAACAATGGCATCTACAATGTTGAAGGTTACATATTTTTTTATCGAGTTGTAATACGCCGCTATGAATCCTGAAAAATCGAGGGGTGAAACAAACCTGCTGTGAAGCATGCTCTTGTGATATCCCGGAATAAGTCCGTAGAGATTTTTCACCGCACCGGTCAGAACTGTAAGTCCGTGCGTCTTGAGCTTGGAGATATTTACAAGAGAATAGTCTTTTATAAGACTGGTTACGGGCACCCTGACAATTTCCGAACCGCAATCAACATCCACGAAGAATGAACTGCCGAATTTCACGAGCTTGGAGCCGGTATTCTCCGATACCTTAAGGTATCCGCATCTTTCCCAGTAAAGATGTATGGGTTTCAATGAATTTGCTGGGCTGTCACCTATGAGCTTTTCCCGGCTGTCAAAAAAAGATAACGTTTTCTCCAGTACTGAAGGATGCGTGGTAACTCCCTCTTCGGGCAATCTTGCCGACAGCATGTTGGGTTTGAAAAGCATCTTGCCCGGGCTGTCTTTCCTTATGCCTGAAATACTGAATATCCTGTCAACGGCAGTTTTTACATCTCCGTTTTCATAAGAAGCGCATTTCACTACAACAACCTGTTCCTTCATTTATATTAAATGCTCAGATAATCATGCAAGCAAGTTCAGAAGCCTTTAAATTAAAGGGAAACTATGCCATTTCCATGAGTTTTTTACCGTAGTTGACATATATCCGGTATGTCTCTTCAGGGTCTCCCACTTTTCTCAAATGGACAACGCTTGCCATATGAGGTTCTATTGAAACAAAACCTTCGTATCCCGAGCTTTTCAAATCCGCCATGACTTCCTTCACTTTTCCTTCCCCTTCACCCGGATATGTTGCGGCAATCTTGCCGTCTATCACACTGTAGTCCTTTATGTGCACATATTCTATAAAGGGCTTCAGCTTTTTATAGTTTTCAAAAGAGTCTCCGTCCTTGTAGGCAACAACATTTCCGGTATCGAACATGAGCTTGAAAACAGGAGAGTCAACTTCCTGGTATATTCTCAGCATCTTGTCGGTTTTTGCCGCCCATCCGCTGCAGTTTTCATGAACAAGGACTATTCCCGCATCTTCCGCGAGCTTTGCCAGGACTTTCATCCTTTTTACAGCTTCTTTTCCCCAGTCTTCGTCGGTCCATGGGTTATCTTTATCGTTTGGCCATGACATGACCCGCAGGTACTTTGTATTGAATTTATTCATGCGGGGAATGGCCCTCTTTACTTCGTCAAAATCTTTTTTGAAATCCCCCGATATACTTGTTGCCCAGTTGCCTATTGCCCCGCCGAAACAGGAAACCTTCATTTCCGATTCTGAAACTTTCCTGTAGACTTCCTCGAATTTTTCTTCGGACATAAGGGTCAGATTCTCCTTGTCTACCTCACGTATTTCCATGTATTCCCAGCCAATTTCCCTGTGGGCCTTTATCTGTGTTTCAATGGGCTGTCCCGCTTCGTCGCTTATTCCAGTAAATTTCATCATTCCCTCCTTTTTGACCTTTTTTGACTTATTGAACTCTTATATTCTACAACATTTTTGAATAGACCTCAAGAATTTTGCATCCTGATTAAATAGAGGTTGCTTCAATATTAAGATTGCTGTATAATGAAAATGTAGAGGAAAAACACAAAAACATGGATAAATTAAAGGTCCTTCAGAGAATAAGTTCATTTATCTCTTCAATTTATAGTCTTCAGCACCTGCTTTCACTCATAATGGAGGAGAGCAAAAACATTCTGAATGCGGAAGCAAGCTCACTTCTTTTATACGATAGCAAAGAGAAAGTGCTTTTTTTTGAAGTCGCTGAAGGAGAAAAAGCAAAAGAGGTAAAAAAAATAAAGCTGAAACTGGGTCAGGGCATAGCGGGTGTATGCGGCAAAGAAAGAAAAATCATAAATGTGAAAGATGTGTCGAAAGACAGGAGATTTTACACCGATGCGGACAAGAAAACACAGTTTAGTACAAGAAGTATACTTGCAGTTCCTCTTACGCGGAAGAAGAAACTTCTCGGGGTGCTCGAGGTTCTGAATAAAAAAGACGGAAAATGTTTTACCAGGAAAGACGAGCAATTGATGGAAATAATAGCCAACCAGGCAGCCGTCTGCATAGAAAACACTTCCCTCTACATGGAAAATATTAAAAATGCAAAGATGGCAGGAGTCGGGGAGGCGATGCTTTCTCTTTCACACGATATCAAGAATATACTCAACGGACTTACCGGTGGAATATATCTTGTCGACAGTACTTTTTCGGCTCAAAAGGACGAATACGTAAGCGAAGGATGGAAGATAGTCAAGACAAACGTCAACAGGATATCGGACCTTATACTTGACATGCTCAACTACTCTTCAAAAAAAATTCCATGTTTTCAGGAAGTTATGCTGGGAGATTTTATCAGGGAAGTAGTGAGCGTATACGATGAAAAGCTTAAGGAAAAAAAAGTGCGGCTTGACTTCCGGTTTGACAGCAGAATATCAAAGGCTTTCCTTGATACAACAGGAATGCAGAGAGTAATACTTAACATTTTCAGCAATGCTTTTGAAGCAGTTTCCCAGGATAGCGGATGCATAGAAATAACAACCCTGCTTGATGAAAATATGCGGGGCTATTCTCTGGATATAAGGGATAATGGCAAAGGCATACCTCCTGAAAACCTTAAACATATATTCGAGATATTTTTTACCACAAAAGGGCATAAAGGGACCGGGTTGGGACTTGCCGTAGTAAAGAAAATAGTTGCGGAGCATAAAGGAACGGTGAAAGTTGACTCGGAGATTGATAAAGGGACTGCCTTTACCATTACGCTGCCTCTGGAGCCCGGATATGCTGAAAAGAAAACCTAAAAAATACACCTTCATATTGCCTCTTGTTTTTACTACACTCTTTTTCTTTCTTTTTTCTCTGCCTGTCTTTAAATCAATAGAAAATGTCACATATGACTGGAGGATGGAAAAGCTTCAAGATATCAATATTCCCACTGGAAAGGTCGCACTCATATTTATAGACGATTATACTCTCAAAAATATAGGAGGATGGCCCCTGAGCAGGGACTGGTACTCGGGGCTGACCGAGATTCTAACTGAGATGGGTGCAAAAGGAATTATTTTTGACATTCTTTTTATAGACAGCAAAGCAGAAGATAAGCAATTTGCAGAGGCAATTCGGCAATCGGGAAATGTCCAGCTTTCCTTTTTTCTGGACAGGCTTACTGTAAAAAACAATGTTTTTGACATCAAGAAGGTTGGATATCCGGTCAATGAACTTAAAAACAGTTGTGCGGCCATGGGTTTTCTCAACTGCATTCCCGACCCTGACGGAAAAATAAGAAAATATCTCGCCTTTGTTGAACATGAAGGAAAATTTTACGATTCTCTCGCAATAGCGGCAATTAAACAATTTTTTGAAGGACGGGAGATATCCCGCAGCAGCAAGTGCATTGAATTTGAAATGGCAAAAAAAGAGAGAAAACTCATACCCTTGTATGAAAACAATTCCGCCTCTGTAAATTTCTATCAGGACCTTACTAAATTTCCAAACTTTTCCTTTATACAGGTATTCCAGTCCTACATGCAGATGGCCCGGGGAGAAACATCGATAATACCGGAAGATTCTTTCAAAGACAAAGTTGTTATCATAGGCTCTGTCGCAACGGGCGCTTCAGATACCGGACGAGTTTCCGGCATATACGATTATCCCATGATGGGCGTGCATGCAAGTTTTCTCGAAAACTTTTTCCAGGACAGGTTCGTAAAAAAAGGAAGCGGTCTCCAGAATTTCCTTTTTCCTCTTGTTTTTGCGACAGCGTCATCTTTGCTGGCTTCATTATCTCTTTCTGCCGGTATTATTTCATTGCTGGGAATCAGTGCCATATTTGTTATTTTTGCCGTATACCTTTTTGTTTTCAAACTTGTATTGATAGATATTTTCCCAGCAATAGGAGCGATAATATTCTGCTACATATCCGTTCTTATTTTACAGTTCGTATCGGAAAGGAAGGAAAAGCAAAGGGTAAGAAACCTTTTCGGGAAATATATTTCAACGGCCGTAATGGAGAAGGTCCTTGATTACAAGGATGAGATTTCCCTCCAGGGCGAAAAGAAGAACCTTACCGTTCTTTTTGCCGACATAAGAGGCTTCACTCCATTTTCAGAAAAAAATACGCCGGAAGAAACTTTCAGCTTTCTTAACAAAATACTTTCAATAATGACAGATGCCGTTTTCAAATACGGGGGTACACTTGACAAGTTCATAGGCGACGAGGTTATGGCCATATACGGCGCTCCCATAGATGATGAAAAACACCAGTTTAATGCTGTTATGTCGGCAATAGAAATGGTCAATAATGTGAAAGCTTTCACTTCCGATATAAAGATAGGGATAGGGATAAACACCGGAGAAATGATGATAGGCAACATAGGAACTGACAGGAGAATGGAATACACCGCAATAGGCGATGCCGTGAATCTTGCCGCAAGGATAGAAGGAGAAACTGGAGGGGACGATATTTTTATAGGGGAGCAGACATACCTGTCAGTAAAGAACGAAATACCCTGCGAGCACCTTGGCAGGTATAAAATAAAAGGCAAGCAGGAAGAAGTTCCGCTGTACAGGGTCAAGTTTTGATTTTGACTGCAATGTCCGGATTTTAAGCCGGATAACGGAGGTTTGAAATGTTCAGAAAAAGTCTGACTCTTATTGCAATTATATTTACGGTTTTTGCTTATGCCGGCAAAACTTTTTCCCAGAATGTCAGGATTATGCTTGCCGAAAAAGAGGGGGATGTTTTCAAGTGGAACGGACTTGACGGCAGGTGGGACGATTTGCCCCTGAAAAGCATCATAAGCCAGGGAACAATATTAAAAACCGGAGAAAAAAAATCCAGGGCAATCGTATCCATGGGGAAGAAAGCCGTGCTTACAATATCTGAAAATACAGTTTTAAGAATTAATTCGGCAATGTTTGAAAAAGAGGATATTAAGGAAGTCAAGCTACAGTTGTCAAAAGGGAAAATATGGTCTGTGGTTGAAAAACTGCCGACAGCCGACAAGAAATTCGTGGTAGAAACTCCGAATACCCTTGCCGGAATAAGAGGTACGATCTTTGCCGTGGAATTTGTTCCTGAGGGAAAATCAACCATGGTAGGCGTCGTTGCTGGAGAAGTCGGAGTGGGTTCAAAGATGGCTCCCGGACTGGTGCTTCTCAAGGCAAACATGTCAACCGTTGTAATAGCAAACAGTCCGCCCGTATCTCCCCGGGCGCTTGACGAGAAAGAAAGGCAGGAATGGGAGAAATGGAAGGAATCCATACCTTTCTCCGAGATAGGAATTGTGGGAGGCATTGCTGAGATAAACTCAATGCAGATACAGGAAGCTTCGAGAATAGTCCGGGAACTTGGCATTGCAAAAAAAGGTTCAGAGAAAGTTTCAAAGGATTTCGAGTCCATAGAGGCTGCGATTCTTCTTTTTTACGGGGATACAAAATCTGTTCCCGGCAGGCTTAAAGACCTTCTCGAAAAGCCCGAAGTTCCAGGATGGAAAGGGCCCTATCTCGGCGCAGGTACAAACTTTATGGACCCCTACGGAAGGCCTTACCAGTACAGGAAAAGAAAAACTCCCGGCGGTAAAGAATATGTTGAAATCTTCACGTTCGGACTTGTGGGTGCGGCAGGTGCAACTTACGGAGAGGAGAAAAAGATAATATTTACCGATAAACTTTATGAAGAAGTGAAAAAGTTGCAGCAGCCTTAATCATAAACTACAGTCTGGAACGTGATGCATACGCAAAGGCAAGAAAATACTTTTGCCAGAATGCATCCGAGGAGTTGTATTCGTTGCCGAAGAAGAAAAAGTCCGCCAGCATTTCCCTCATCCTGGTTACTTCCTTGAGACGGGGAAGATTTTTCTTATCCTCTATAGTCAGGTCGATAAGCTCCAGCATTCTTAAAAAAGCCCGCCGTTCGTAATCCCTATTCCCCTTTTTTTTCCATGATGCTGTTCTTTCAACCTCGCTGCCAATGTTTGCCATCTGTTCAAGGAAGGAAAGCTCAAACCATCTGCCGCCTGCCAGTTTTCCAGTCATTCTGTCAACCTTTTGACAATCTGTCGTACCTTTTCTCTTATTAAAGGATCTTCCACATACCGGCTGAGGTTGCCGTTTGAAGGTCTCAAATTGATAATTGAATCAAATTCAATCATCTCGTCTCCGGTCAAAAAAGGGTAGATATTTATTCCCCAAAGATTTTTCTGCTTGGAACCCTGTTGTAAAAGGATGGATTCTTCATCGGAATGGAGTTCACCCCCTATTGCCATGGTTCCATTTTCTATATCCACGACAGCTTTTACGAGGTTTCCGAAAAGTTCCTTTGCGGATTCCTGCAATTTTTCAAGTGATACTTTTCTTTTTATAATTTCCATTTTGCTTTGAATAAAGGGATTTCAGATGCATAGAAGCAGTATCTGTATCAGCAGATGCTTTCAATTTTTTCAACTACCTGTTGTATGCTGCCTGGCACTTTGTGTACATAATGGGTATTTGGTTTTTCAAGTATTTTTGTATTGAACTGCTGCCTGGTCAGCGCGGTATAGTAGAGTATGGCAATGCTCCTGTATTCCTTCAATGTCCTCATATAGTCGCCCATGTTGCCGCCGTATCCCATGTTCATAAGGTCCACGATGCCTGCGTCGATGGCAGGCCTGGGTTCCCTTTTTATATCCAGCATTGCCGCGGCGGCGTCAGTATACTCAAGAACATTGTGCCCCCTTCTCTTGAACTCTATTGCAAGAAGCTTTCTTATGGTGTCGTCGTCCTCAATTATCATTACATTGAGTTTCTTTGCGGCTTCCTTATTTTCAGTGTTCATGGCACATCTCCTTGTTTGGTATACATATATGATAACTGTTTGTTTCAGTCTGTCAATTTTTTTTCTGGAACCCCTTAACAAAATTTGACAATATTCCCCTGAAAATGTAAAATTGTAATAATTTAAACAATTTGAGAATGGGAGGTTTGCATGTCTTTCAGAAAAAAAGGCTTTTTTCTTTTATTGTGCCTCTTGACTCTTCCTTTTGCCGTTTCAGGAGCTGTTAATATTTCCGGCACGGTCAATACTGTTGTTATATCCTTACCTCCTTCCACTCCTCCGGTGAATGGGGTAAACATACGGTTCATGGGAACAGAAATCACAGCTACGACAAATGTACAGGGGCAATTTACCCTTCAGAATGTTTCCGCAAATTCCCTTTCCGGCTTAAAAATAACAAAAACAGGTTACAGAAATACTTACACACAGTTTGTAGGTATCGGGGAAGAAGATTTTACGGACCAGGCCTTCCTGATATTTACCTCTGATATGTATAACAGCAGGATACAGGGCGGCAGCTCCGCACCGGGTCATACCCCAGGCAGAGGCGATATAGTGGGTATGGTGACCGATACTCTGGGAACCGTCATGGAAGGTGTTGCCGTTCAGGCAGTATACCTTGATACGGGGCAGACAGCCGGAACAGTCAGATATTTCAGCTCAATTTTTTATCCCAAGGTATCGGCAGGCACCAGTGCCAACGGTTATTTTGCAATATACAATATAGAGCCGGGCAGGCCCGTGCTTGTCAAAGGAACAAAGGCAGGCATAACTCTTTCGTCTTCCGCAGCCGCGGCTTATCCTGATTCCCTGACTCTTGTTCAGATAAAACAGGTTTCTGATACAACAGACGCTTCCGGCATAGTTTTTACAGCCGGGGACGATGACGAGGTTCCCGTGGAAGGCGTTGCGATAAACCTGCTCGGACTGGGGATTTCGGATCTCTCCGCCTTTGACGGGACATTTACCCTGCCCGGAGTGGACAAAAAGTCCCTCTGCGTGCTGGAGTCTTCAAAAACAGGATATCTGGATACCTATATTTACGGCTTTATTGACGGAGGCGAAGAAGACAAAAAGCAGGATGGGGAAGATGGGTTTGATATTGAGATTTTCATGGTAAGCAATGAGATGTTTGATGAGTTCCAGGCGGCTGTAGAGTTAAATCAGCAGGCGGATAAAGGAGCTATTCTGGTGGAATCGGAGATGTCAGGAGTGGAGATGAGGCTTTACACTGACGAAGGTGTTCTTGTTGATCCCATCTCAGATTACTACATGGAAGAAGACGGTTTTTTCAATAAGGCACTTACCTCAACGGAGCCTGACGGCAGCTGTGTGATAATGAACCTTCAGCCTGGATATTACTACCTTACAGGGTATAAAGACGGTTTTGAATTTCCTCTTCTGTGGGTTCCTGTTTTTGCAGGCGGGCTGACCGCAAATGAACTGGAGACGAATACCAGCGTGGGGGAATTGTATAAGAACCCTTACTGGGGAGGACAGGTACCTGCCTCCGAGATTCCAGGTAACGGACAGAAAATTCCAATTTTAAGTATAAACTTCGGTATTGACCCTGAGCATGAAAACGTCGTACTTGAATCAGTAAGCTTTACAGTGAAAGGAACCGGAGATATAAACACTTCGCTTACGGGCGCAAAACTGTACTATGATTCAAACGATGACGGGACATTTGATGCCGAAGCCGGCACGGGGGCCTTTTCAGAAGGCATGCTGACTTTTTCCGGGATCAATACCGAAATAGGCGCAGGTTTGAACCAGAACTGGCAGCTGGTCTACAATTTCAACGGAACTGCGGCAGGCGGAGAAACTTTTGGAGCTGACCTTTTGCTGAACAAAGATGTTTCTGCCAGAGGAGCGGTAAGCGGCCTGGATGTTACATGCAGGGGAGATGAAATAAACGGAAATCTCATGACTGTAATCTACGCTCCTCCCGCAAAACCCTTTAATATTTCTCCCGCAAACGGGGCAATAAATGTTCCTGCATCTGATTACTCTCTCCATGCAAGCCCTTTTGCCGAGGGAGAGGGTGGTTCCTATCCCGGCAGTGATGTCCATAAAGGTAGTCACTGGCAGTTGAGAAGAGCAGGAGATTCTTATGACAATGCACTTATCAATGACGAATGTTGGGGAACCCAACTCGATATTTTCTCCAATCCTGACCATTTTTACATTTACGACCTTCAAAACGGAGAGACTTATTACTGGCATGTCAGGTATATAAACGATGCAAATATATGGTCGGATTGGTCAGAGGAAACCTGGTTTACAGTTCAGACTGATGCGATTCCACCTCAAAAGCCTGTCAACCAGCTGCCCATAGATGGGGCGGAAGAAGTCAGTATTACCCCTTCCCTTTCTGCAAATGCATTTATTGCGGGAGATGGCGGTTCTCCGATACATGTTGCTTCACAGTGGCAGGTTACAGAAACAGGTGGCGATTATTCTGTGACTGTTTTTGACAGCGGGCGGGATACTGGAAATTTCCAGTCAATAGTGATGCCGGCCGGGGTGCTTTTCAGGAATACGTCTTACTGGTGGCGAATAAGATACCAGGACGGCAATGGTGCATGGTCTGAATGGTCCGACGAGACGCTGTTTACGACCGAATCCGTGGAGATTGGGGACATAAACGGTGACGGGTTGATAAACATATCCGACGTTATACTCTGCCTGCGTATGGCCATAGGTCTGCCCGTGACGATAAACAGTGTAGTATATGGAGATGGAGTTGAATATCCGGAATGGCTTAAAAGCAGGGCGAACTACAACGGCGAAGGCAACGTCGACATTTCCGATGTCATACTTATACTGCGCAGGTCAATCGGACTTGATTGAGCAATATTATATTAAGGGCAAAAGATATATGCTATGAAGAGTGTGCCGCAGCGAGTTTTTTTGTAGCGGTGCGATTCATCGCACTATTTAATTTAGCGGTGCCCCGGAAATGCCCGGGATAAAGGATTTATTTCACTAAAATCGTTCCACTTGTCCCGTTATATGGGATAAATGCGACCGCTACAAAGACAGTGCAAAAGA
>DAOQVZ010000021.1:0-22904 GCA_035341815.1 bacterium | reverse complement strand
TGGGAATCTTTCTTCCGGTTTTCTATCAGTTCATATCTCGACCTGCCTTCTCCGAAATCAAACTTCTGCACAATTCCCATTCTGGTCAGCAAATCGAGAGTCCTGTAAACAGTTGCAAAACCGATTGAAGGGTTTATGCCGCGCACTATAAAATATATATCTTCGGCACTTAGATGACGCGAGGTCTTGCTGAGTATGTCAAGGATAATCCTTCTTGACTCCGTATTTCTGAATCCCTCTGCTGCAAGCCTTTCTTTCAACCACGGATTACCATACCTCATTTGTCACTCCCTTATTATTGATAATAATTCTCATTATCATAATACCTTTTTATTTTAGGCTTGTCAATAGATAAATAAAAATAAATTCCAGGCTTGACTCTATTTCTTATTTCAGCAATAATATTATAAAACCCTTAACAACCAGCCATTGCCACGGGAGGGAAAAATGAATGTATACGATGCCGTAAAAAACAGGAGAAGCGTAAGGGCGTACAAGAAAGAAACCGTTCCCGGAGATGTATTAGCCCGCATACTTGAAACTGCAAGGCTTTCTCCTTCCGGAAGCAACAGCCAGTCAAGAAAATTCGTGGTGGTAACAGAAAAAGCTTTGAGGGAAAAACTTGCCCAGGCTGCAAACCAGAATTTCATTGCACAGGCTCCGGTGATAATAGCAGCCGTGGGAACAAACCCTCAAAAAACAATGTCCTGCGGAATACCCGCGGACCCTGTCAACGTGGCAATAGCCATAGACCATATGACTCTTGCCGCGGTAGAAGAAGGCCTCGGCACCTGCTGGATAGGAGCTTTTTCACAGGAAAAAGTCTGCGAAATCCTGGAAATACCTTCATCCTGCAAGGTTATTGAGCTTCTTACGTTAGGGTATCCTGCAGATACACCCAGGGAGAAAAATAGAAAAAGTATTGAAGAGATAATCTGTTACGAGAAATTTTCCTGAAAGAAAATATGCGGGAGGCAATATGCAGAAAATGCAAAAAGCAGGTTTCCTGGTTTTCGGCCTGACATTCATGGTAATCGGCCTTCTATTCCTTATTGTGGGATATGCAGCGCCAAGCCCCACTCTGAAAATCATGGGAGCTGTATGGCTGCCGCTGGGCATTATACATTTTCTTTTCGTGACTTATTTTATCAGGAAAGAAAAATAATTCTTATTTTCTCTTCTCAAGCAAAAAAGCATATAGCCATGTACCCGTCCCAAGTCCTGCAAAGGTAAAAAGTGCCGGAATTTTCCCCTCGCCAAGCTGTACAAGAACCGTGCCGGGACAGGAACCTGTCATACCCCAGCCCAGACCGAAAATTGCCGCTCCGAGCAAACTGAGCCTGTGAAGTCCCTTATAATCTATTTTTAAAGGTTCGCCCTGAAGGGTTTTGTTTTTAACCTTCAGAATTCTCATGCCCGCAAATGCCGTGGCTATTGCTACTCCCATAACTCCTGCAAGGGTGAAATTGATTCCTGTGAAAAATCCGTATATGAGACGGAAATCCGAAACCCCCGTCCTGCAGAGGACAAATCCAAAATATACGCCCATCAGAAGAAAAGCCGCTTTCTGCAGGTTCATATTCCCCTCCCCGTGAAGATAAGACGGACAATGTTGGCCCCGGCTGCTCCGAAAAGGATGAAAAAGATTGTTATAATAATGCTTGGAAAATGGAGCTGGGATATACCGTGGATACTGTGGCCCGAAGTGCATCCGCCTGCAATTCTTGAACCCAGGCCAAGCAGGAGGCCTCCGAAAAACATGTAGAAGAACGAAACAGTAAATGGCATTTGTATGAAACCGGTAAACTCGTCCATGAAGAATTTCAAAGAAAATTCTCCTGAAAGAATGGAGGAGAGAAAACCGCCTGTAATTATCCCTGCCATGAAAAAAAATCGCCAGTTCCATACATCGCTGAATTTTTCGGAATTAAACCACCTGAGTTTTTTCGGGTGCAATGCAATCTTGACAAGATTTCCATATCCCGTTGATACACCCAATGCTGTATTGAAGAATAAATAAAACAGGGGAACAGTCAGACCGAGCGCTATTCCTCCTGCCCACCATTGCCAGCGTTCAACAAAAATAACATTGAATATTGTGTGTTCCATCATTTTTCCTGTTCAAGAGGGAAGCCCGAATTTGTCCACGCTTCAATGCCGCCTGCCAGGTTATAAACAGACTTGAAACCCTTTTGTTTGAGGATACTCGCAGCCATCATTGAACGGGACCCGCTGCCACAGACAGTAACAACAGTTTCTGCCTTGTTAAGTTTCGTGTGAAATTTTCGCACATCGGGGGCAGGAACTGAAATGCTTTGGGGAATTCGTCCGCCAAGCCATTCCTTCCTGAGCCTGTTGTCTATTACTGTTATATTGCCTTTCAAACCCGGCATATTCTTGAGTTCGCGAGGAGTAAGAACTCCTACGTGCCCGAAAGGAAAACCCGAAGAAATCCATGAAGAAATCCCCCCTTCGATGTATCCCGCAATACTTTCAATTCCTACGCTGTAAAGGGCATCGAGAATATTCCGGGGACACCCTTCTTCTTCGGCAACGAGGATGATTTTCTTTTCGGGAGGCAGTATCCATCCCGCAAAAAGGGGAAGATTACCTCCAGCGTCTATGCTGAAAGCTCCTTCAATGTGGCTGGATGCGAAATGGAGGTAGTTTCTCGTATCAAGTACAAGGTATCCTTTTTTTATCAGTCTGAATGCTTCCTCGGGAGATAAACCTCTCGGCCGGATAAGAGAGGAAATAAGCCGGGGTCCTTTCCTGTTTATTTCGGAACAGCGGGCAAAATGGTCCGGCGCTTCGGGCATGTTCTCAAGCAGGGCTTTCTTAAATTCTTCAATATCCTGGTAAGCAAGAGCATAATTATATTTCTTTTCATTGCCTATGGTACTGGAAAGTTTGGCTGACAGCGACCTTCCGCAAAGAGAGCCCATGCCGTGTGCAGGATACACTTCTATGCAGTCATCAAATGCCTTGAGCCTCTTAAGGCTGTAAAAAAGTTTTTCTGCAAGAATTTCCTTTATACCAGGAAAAAGGTCCGGCCTCCCAACGTCTCCAACCAGTAAAGTGTCTCCGGTGAAAACCATAACCGGTTCCTTGCCCCTTTCCATGTCTGAAACAAGATACACCGAACATTCCGGCGTATGCCCCGGGGTATCAATAAGCTGAAACTTCAACTTATTGAAAGAGACTTTTTCCCCGTCCGAAAGAGGAACATGGGGAAAAAGACATTTTGCAGTTTTGGGAGCATATATTTTAGCTCCTGTTGCTTTTGCAAGTTCCATGTGCCCGGATAAAAAATCGGCGTGGAGATGGGTTTCCATGATACCCGCGATTTTCATCCCCTTTGAAGAAGCTATTTCAAGATACCTGGCTATATTCCTCGAAGGGTCTACAACTATGCACTTGTCCCCGCTTCCAACAAGATATGAAGAGTGCGCAAGCCCCTGCGTATAAATCTGTTCAAAATAAATGCATATCCTCCTTATGTTCAATCAAGCATCATATTCATGTAGGGATATCCCTTTTCTAAAAGGGAAATGTCAAAATTTCCTTTGAGCGCCTTGAGCATGCCTGCCGTTTTAAAAGCTTTAAAGGGTATGACTCCCCCGTAAACGCCTTCAAATTTTATTTCTTCTGAACTGTAGATTTCAATGAGAATTTTGGCAACATCCCCAAGCACGTCTTTTATAGACATTATTTCCTTGACCAGTAATTTTTTCCCCTCTCCGTATTGCTGGCAAAAAAGATATCCCAAATCAATATTTTCCTTCCCATCCCTTATTATATAGATATCCCCGTAAGTCTTATATATATCCATGGCAATCCTGTATGAAACTGCATTCTGAAGAACGACCACAGGCAAGCAGGTTATTATCTGCCGGTAAAGGGAGGTTATCCTTTCAGAATCATCAGTCCGCAACAAAACGATTCCGGGTTTAGCTTTTCCAGGTTGGTTTTTCAATGTATATCCTGCTATCCCGCGCTTAAAAACAGGCAGGTAGCCAAACCCCGAATAGAAACCGTAGAGTTTTTTTTCTCCGGGTATCAAGATGGAAAAAGAATCTCCTCTTTCGGACATGAAACTGAAAGCACGGTTCAAAAGCTTCGTCATAAGACCCTGTCCCCTGTACTCGGGAAGGGTTGCGGCGCCGCATATGTAGCCCGCACTGCAAGTCCTGCCGAAAATGCTCATTTCATAACGGGGATAAAAAAGCATTGACCTGACTTTTCCCCTTTCAACATCAAGCAATGCATCTTCATGCCGGTATTTTTTCTCAAAAAAAAGTTTCACATAATCTTCGGAATCCCTGAATACAGATTTCCATATTTCTTTAAGCTGGGAAACATAAAAATTGCCGGAAGCTACAATCATAAAATATCGCCTTTAAATACAGCGGTATATTTTTCAAGCAGGAAAAGGGGATAGTAAGAAAGCTTGGCCCTTCTCAAACCCTTGAGACCGAGGTCTTCCTCCCTGTTTATATACCTGTATTCCACCGCATGCCTTGCAGCAAACTCCCTGTTTATTGTAGCGTACCCTCCCTGGCAGTCAACAAGAGATTTTTCAATATGGATACCCAATGTCTCGGTGTTAATCCTGCTTCCGAAAGTAAAAGAACAGAGGTTGCCCCTTGCCCTTATAAGGCCTCCAATCAAACCGATAGCCTGGTAATGCTTGAAACATTCCTCCATTACCAGATATTCATCGGAGAACAATTTCATGTCTTCTCCCTTGTCTTTTTTATGTTCAAGCCATTGCCGGTAAGCTTCTCTGCATTCTGCAATATTGCTGGAAGTTATATCCTCGTATGAAATTTTTCCATATTCTTCAATAAACCTGCTGATATGGTTGCGCTTGGAATGATACCGGCGGCCCGGGAGATTAATCAGGTTATTAGCATCATATATATAATCCGAATAGTCCATATTGGTAATAAAACTGAACCTTCCGGGAAAAAGTGTTTCGAGAATATTTACGTTTTCTTTTGTTATTGCTGTAATATGGCATCTGCCGCCCGCTTCCTGAGCATCCCTGCATATCGTAAGTATAGTGCCTTTCAGGTCGCCATCTCCCGGGGGATAGAAATAATACCTGTCATTTTTATCTCTTACCATTATGATAAGATGCCCTCCGAATTCGCTTATCCGGTAATCATACTTTTGTCTCCAAATAAAAAGAGCGGGGAAAGAATACTCGCTTGCCATGAAATTGCTTTTCGAAAAATAATAGTTCATCCTGTCCCTGTCGCTCAAGGTGATTTCACGCCACTGAATATTAGACATAAAACCTCCGGAACTTTCCAATCAATGCTAAAATTGACATCCACAGCCTCAAAAGGTATCCTATAAAGGAAAAAATATATTGTAAATTTAATAAAATGTTAAAAAAAACATTGGTTTTTCTATGTTTTATTATATTCTGTAACGCATTTTCTGACAATAATCATTTTAAAAGCGGTGTCAGTTTCTTTAAATCCAGGGATTACCAGAAAGCGATAGAAAACCTGCAAAAAGCACTCGGTCAAAACTCTTCAGAAATAGTTGCTCACTACTACCTGGGTACTTCTTTCTTCCACCTGAAAAAGAACAGTGAAGCAGCTTTTCACCTTAACTATTATCTTTCCAACACTGAGTTAAAAGATGCTTCTCTTTTCAGGGAATCATTGAATAATCTCTTTGCTGCATACAGAGCGGAGAAAGAGTGGGACAATATCATAAAAGCAGGAAAAACCCTGTCTCAAAGGATAGAAGGGATTAAAGCGTTCGCCAGGTTTGACCCCATGATAAAAAATGCGATGGCAAACGCCTGCATTTCCAAAGGGAACAATTTATACTGGGAAAAAAATTACACTGAGGCAAAAAACTGCTTCGGAGAAGCACTCATTTTGAATCCCCAGAGTAACAATATCCTTGAGAGGCTGGGAATGGTTAATTTTTTTCTCGGCTTGTACGAAGAAACTGAAAAAAACTTAACAGCCTATCTTGAAAGCAATGTTAAAAGCTGGAGGGCAATATCATCGTCGGCCTATTACCTGTCAAAAATCACGGAAAACACCTCGCCCCTGGCAGAAAAAATAAAAGCGAAAAACAGCCTTGCAGCGGACATATTGAACATATACAGCCTGTTTAAAAATGGTTTTTATGACAAGGGTTTTGAAGCAGCCGTTAAAGCAGAAAAGGAACAGAATACAAATGGCGATATTGTCATGGATATTATTAACAGGATGCAGAGGGAAACGGACGAGCCAGAAGAACTTTTTATAAGATATATTAAAAATTATCCGCTGTCTTCCCAGGTAAACTGGATGTCACGCCGCATACTTGTACTGGCAAAAAACAAAGACAAGACAGATGAAATGAAGGCCGAGCTTGAAAAATCGTTAAAAACAATCATAGAAGAAGTGCCGGAAAACCGCAAGGCGGAATATGAAATGCTTTTAATGGAAATAAGATTTGACAGCCCGCCTGAAGAAACGGAAGAATTCCTGATGGAAAAAATTGAAAGTTATTTGGCTTTTGCCTCAAAATACCCCGGCAGTGAAGCGGCAAAAAAAGTTCTATTCGAATCTGCAATGATATATGCAAACAGGCTGGAAAATGATGTAAAGGCTGCAGAAATACTCAAGCAGCTTGAAGAAAAAGAAAATTACAGAAATGCGGCTGTTGAACTTGCAAAGATTTACAGCAGGCGTAAGGATTACGACAAAGCCATTGTTCTCCTGAGAAAAATAATAGCTGAACAGCCCCAGAATGAAAATGTGAAAATGATGCTGGGAGAATCACTTCTGAATTCAGGAGACTGCGATGAAGGAATAAAGATTCTCAGGGAACTGGAATCCGGAACAAAAAACCAGCATATGAGAAACTCGCTTGAAAACACTCTTGACAGTTACACGGAAATATACCCGAAAATTGAAACCGGAACAGCTGATTTTGTTTATATAGAAGCTACAAGGTCTGAAATATATTTCTCGACTTCTGCAGACATGGACAGAAATTCTCCGGCTCTCGGACAGGAAATGTTCAGTGTAAGCGTATATCCCTTTTCCATGGAGAAAAATTTCCTTCCTTTTACTCTTGAAATATTTTCAAAAAACAGGCCATCTATAACTGAGCCATATGCAGTCTACGAAACCAGGGGAGAAAATGCTTACGCTGCAAGATGGCAGTCTGAAACGGTTGCCTGCCAGGACAGATGGAGACACAAAAATCCATTCAGTATGATATATCCATGGAAAGAGACATCTCCAGAAAACATGCAAATCAGGAGGAATTGCACTGTTGGGGAAAACGAGCTTACAGCGGAGATTGAAATACTCCTGCCATCAGAGGGCTGGGATATTAATATAAACTGTCCGTCATATTCAGTCAAAAAGGAAGGTATTTCCCCTGCCCCTGATGCATCCGGCAGTTCTTTTGTTTTGTACAGAAACAGGGGTGGAGAAATGGGAATAAGGATTTCATATCCCAAACGCCTCGACATTGCAGGATATTACCCGGAAGTGGTTTTAAAAAAGAAATCAATTACGGAAAACAGGATTATCAAAACAGAATCCGGAGCGATGGTTTCGGAAGATTTTTCCCTTCAAACAGAAAAAATAATAGAAACGGTTGTACTGGCAGAAGTCATGGAAAAAAAGTCAGCTTGGCTGAAAAGGTTGACAGGAGATGAAAAACATTAAAAAAGCAGCCATACTGTTTTTTTTATGCTCCAGCTGTTTTTCACAGATTCTCTTCGACTTTGAAAATAACGTTGAAAACTGGCAGAGCAAAATTGAGAGGCAGCAGCTTCATTATTCTGGAGAACATGCTTCAAGCGGTTCGGGCTCTCTCAAAGTTTCCGTAAACGGCAGTGAAACTGCGTGGATAGCATACCCGCACGCACTCAACTTCAGCGACTGCCAGTTTTTGAAATTCAACGTTTTTCTGCCTGACCGCAGGCTTTCCGAGGTTTCTTTCAAGTGTTATATTAAAGACAGCGAATGGAACTGGTTTGAAACAGGGCTTTTCAGGATAAGGGGAGGAGAGAAACAGGAGATAAGCATCAATATTTCCCATACAAGCCATGAATGGAAACCTCTCAACCATCTGAAAAACTGGGACAGCTACGTGGCAAGAGATATAAGCGAATTCGGCATAATGCTGTTTTTCCAGCAGGAATATACAGGTTCTTTTTATGTGGACTCTTTTGAACTTATAAAACCGAGATTCCCCGAAAAAAATATATACCTTTATAACTTTGAGGCATCAGAGAAAGCAAAAACATTTGAAAAATACGAGATAAGTTTCAGCTCTTCATATATACCTTCAAATCCTTTTGACAACAGGGAATTCAGTGTTACGGCGAGTTTTACCTCGCCTTCGCGCAAAGTCTCTGAAATTCCGGCATTCTATTACCACAATTACATAAGGCATCTTGAAAGCGACGGGGAAAACCTTTTTCCATACGGAACTGAAGGATGGAAAATAAGATTCACTCCGCAGGAAAAAGGAAGGCATACATATAAAATAAACATTTACAGGGACGGCAGCAAAACGGCAGAACTTGAAGGAGGAGATTTTTTTGCAGAAAGTTCCGGGAAAAAGGGTTTTATAAGGTGGGATAAAAAGGACCCCATGTACATGTCGTTCCAGAACGGAACTTTTTTCTATCCCATAGGGCATACTTTAAGGTCAAACGACGACATCAGAAGCCCTTACAGGTATGAATTCACACCTCCCGAGAACATGGGAACTTTCGCATATGACGGCTATTTCAGGAAAATGCACGAAAACGGGGAGAATTATGCGAGAATCTGGATGTCTGCCTGGTGGGCAGGAATAGAATGGAATCCTTTTTACGCACCTCATTACAAAGGACTGGGAAAATACAGCGTGGAAAATGCGTGGAGGCTCGATTACATTCTCGAGGCCGCGGATAAACACGACATATATGTCGACCTGACACTGATAAACCACGGGCAATTCGGCAGGCCTGACGCGGAGTGGCGCGACAACCCTTACAATGTCATGAACGGCGGCATGCTGAAAACTGCTGACGAGTTTTTCACAAACCAGTCTGCCATGGAGTATTTCCAGAGAAGGCTTGATTACATAGTTTCGAGATGGGCTTATTCGAAAAACATAACATTCTGGGAACTGTGGAACGAAGTTGACCTCACCCTCAACTATAATACTCAAAACGTCAAGAAATGGCACCAGGTAATGCATCCTTACATACGTTCGATTGACCCTTACAAACATCTGATATCAACCCATTACTGCAGAAGAGACGCCGACCCCGTTGTATGGGCCATACCCGAAATTGAAATGATTGTCGGCAATTCCTACAATGCGGAGATGGTTAAATTTGTCCTTGATTTCTACATGAAAAGAAAACCGTTTGAAAAACCCATGCTGATAAACGAGTATGGAGTGGGGAAAAACCGGCGTTTGCTTGAAAACAACCTTCACGCCGGCATTTGGTCTTCTTCAATGACTCCCATGACGGGGTCGGCACTTTTCTGGTGGTGGCCTTTCATAGACCATTTTGAACTCTATTTCCACTACAAGGCACTTTCAAGGTTCTGGAAAGGAGAGGATAGAAGGGGGAAAAATTTCCAGCTTACAGACGCCAAGGTTGAATCAGAAAATAATGATATCGGCATTATAGGCATCCAGAATAATTCAGAAGGATTTTTCTGGTTATATGCCGAAAAACTTTTCAATGATAAAAAACCTGCAGAATCAACTACAAATAAATCCTGCAGGTTAAAACTGCACAGTTTCAATCCGGGGAATTATTCTCTGGAAGCATGGGATACATACAAAGGTGAAATTGTTTTCAGGAAAGAACTTAGCCTTTCCGAACAGTCAAAAGAAACAGATATACCGGAATTCCTGAATGACATAGCCCTCAAAGTAAGAAAAAAATGAAAAATATAACAGGCATATCCCTTACAATTATTTTTATTTTATGCGCCGTTCTGCATGCACAGGAATCATGGAAGTACGCCGCGGATTTTGCGATTCTTCCTTCTGAACCTGCGGAACATGTAAAGCTCGCTTCCGTCAAATTTATAAATCCGTCAAAGGAAAATATAGACAGACTTAACATTTCTGTCAAAGACCGTAAAGGCGAAAACTGCATGATAAAAAAAATCGAGAAAAAAGAAGGCAGGGAAATAGAAATAATTTTTGTTCCTTCCGAAGAACTGAAATATACTGCATTTATTGACGACAAGGGCCCTGCAACAGACCAGTCCGACAAGAACATCCGGGAAGGAAGGATGCTTATAGAAGATTTTGTTCCACTGAAAACAACAAAGGCAGGACACTGGAACTGGGCTACATCTCCGCGCATGAGCGGTTCATTTTCTCTCACAGGCAAGGAAGGAATTTCATTCAACAGGATTGTATTCCCTTCAGCCCACAGGATAGAAAAAAGTGATAAGCTTGTTATACACATGTATTACCAGGCGGAAAACCAGCCGGTGGAAATAATGGCTGAGCTCAATACGGCAAGAAACAAGACTTATTTCTTTTCCTGGGGAGAAGACGTCATAGATACAGACAGGACAAAGAAGACTCCCATGGGTGCCCTTGCTCCGGGCGGAATGTGGATAAAAATAGAAATACCGTTCACAGGCATATCGGAAAAAAGCCTGAATGCAATCGGTCTTTACCATTCAGGAGGCAGGGTCTGGTGGGACAGGATATCGTTAAACGAAGTCCCTTTAAAAGCGGAAATAACAACGATGAGGGAAAAGGGCAAAAAAAATACTGCATATTTCAATTACAGCATAAGCAGCCCTTTCAGGATTGGAGATAATGTGTTTGAAATACTCAAGGTGGACGCTTCGCCTTCATACAACGCAGAAAAATATACCCTGAAGGCATCGGGCAAAGATTACGGGGATAAAAATGCAGAGCTGCCGCTGTTGCAGGGAGATAAAAGAAAAATTTCACTTTCTGCACAGTCAGGAGAAGAAATAGCTGTAATGGAATACGATATTCCCTTGAACAGACAGAAAACGGAGGAATTGGCTATTACGGTAAAGGTTCTGCCCTACCAACCTTTCGTAAAAAACGGAAGCCCTTTCACTGCAGTTTTTTCGGTTACAAACCTGAACAATGAATTGATACCTGTTGAAATAAAAAGCAAAAACTTCGAGGAAAAGATATTTCCCCGCCCCGGAGAGACAAAACATGTTTACGTGGAATTCTCCGAATACAAAACGGGAGACATTATCGAAACAGAGTTTTACATATGCGGATTCAAGCTCTGCAGCAGGAACTTTTCAATAGTTTCGACTGAAAACCTCAACATGAAAATAGAAGGTCCTTTCCTGAAAAATGAAGAAGGGCATTTCCTTGCAGTCAATTATCCTGACCGCAGAGCTAAAACGCCGTCCGGCGCACCAGGTTCCTTAAATATCCTTCTTGCCGGTTCATACCCTGAAACAACGGCAGTATTGCTCCAGAAAAAACTTGGGGAATCAGGTATTAAAGCTTCGATTTCAGAAACAGGCAGTCCTCCCTATGGATACAATCACAAACTTTTTTCTGAATACGTACATGCGTCAGCCGGATTTAACATCTCTCCAGGAGGAGATGTATTAATATTTTTCCCATATACAGAATCCATGAAACATAAGCATGCCCCCCATGAATGGAAAAAATATGCGGAAGCTGTCATAGCTGCTGCAGAAAATAAATTCTCAAAAATAATTGTCGCATCCCCCTTCCCTTCTCCTCCATTTCCTGAAATTTACGCTCCCTACAGAAAAATCCTTGAAGAAATTGCCTCAAGCAGGGGAGCGTATTTTCTTGACGTATATGATATATACATGTCAGACATGAATTGGAGAAAGCTGTTCATTCACACGGAAGGCATTTACAGGAGCCTGCCTGATGAAAAATGGACAGAGATGCTTGTCGGAAACCTTGCGAATATGCTTGAACAAATATATAAACCCGTCTATCCCTGACTTTCAGAATGAGATTTCCACTGTATCTCGTACAGCCTGCGGTATATGGTTCCATTCTGCAGCAGCCAGTCATGGGAACCTTCCTCAGCAATCTTACCCCCTGAAACAACAAGAATCCTGTCTGCCCGCCTTATCGTGGACAGCCTGTGGGCTATGATAAAAGAGGTACGTGATGAAATAAGGCGTTCGAGGGCTTCCTGTATGAGAGATTCCGTCTGGACATCAACCGAAGAAGTCGCTTCGTCAAGTATAAGAATCGGAGGGTCTTTCAATAGTGCGCGGGCAATGGCCAGCCTCTGTTTTTCTCCAACTGAAAGTTTTATACCCCTCTCTCCGACTTCATGCTCGTATTCACCGGGCAGCTTTGAAATAAACTGGTGGGCATTGGCATCTTTTGACACCTTTATTACCTCTTCAAGAGTGGCGTCCCTTTTACCGTAAGCAATATTTTCAAATATGGTACCGTTGAAAAGAAACGGCTCCTGTGCAACAATTCCAATATTGCCGCACAGGTTCTTTATCCTTATCTTTTTCACATCGATGCCGTCTATGGTTATGCTTCCTGAATCGGCTTCGTAAAAACGGGGAATAAGACTCACTATTGTGCTCTTTCCTGCTCCAGTATGGCCTACAAGGGCAATAGTCTCCCCCGGCCTGGCGTCAAACGTGATACCTTTTAGCACAACCTCCCCTTTCTTGTATGAAAAGAAAACGTCTTTAAATGACACTTCTCCCCGAATCGGCACGGGAAGAGCTATTGAATCTTCTGAGTCTTTTATTTCAGGGTCCGTATCCATTATTTCAAATATTCTTTCACATGCCGCTCTCGCATGCTGCATCATGTGACTGAACATGTTAAGCTGGCGTACGGGGTTATAGAAAAGGTTAAGATAAAAAAGAAAGGAGACTATCTCGCCGGGCGTGGGATGGCCGGTACCTGACAATATCCTGAGCCTTCCACCGTACCACAGGACAAGGGCCGTACCGAGAGAAGTAAAAAATATTACGAGAGGAAAAAAGCCCGACCTCAATTTTATCGCCCTGATATTGGTAAGGAAATAGTTATTGCTCTTGTTTTCGAATCTTTTTTCTTCGTATTCCTCCTGTGCAAAGCTTTTTATTTCCCTTATCCCCGATATATTGTCCTGCAGGAGAGCATTCATGTCCCCCAGTTCTTTCCTCACCTGCCTGAAAATCTTGTGCGCACGGTTCACGATTTGGTAAGAAAGAAATGCCAGAAGAGGAATCGGGATACTTGCAATGAGAGCAAGCTTGAAATTCATCCTGAAAAGTATGACCATGATACCGAGCAGTGTAATAACAGCAACCAGTAGAGTATCCGTGCCTTCGACAATGATTCTTTCAACCTCGTTGACATCGTTCGTAACCCTGCTCATCATCGCCCCTGTCTGGGAATTGTCGTAGTAGCTCAGATTGAGTTTCTGCAGGCTGGTATAGGTGTCAACCCGCAGGTCGTGGACTATTCTCTGCCCAAGCCTGCCTATCACAAAAGATTTGACGCCCTCAAGGAAAGCGCTCAACAAGTATATTAAAACAAGCAGGGCAATCATCAAATGAAGAAACCCCAATTGCTCGCGCCCGATGGCTTTGTCTATAATCCAGCCTATAATTCTGGGTGGAGCCAGGTGGGTGGCTATAATCGCAAAAGAAAGCAAAACCGAAGCGACAGCCTGCCACCTGTAAGGCATAAGGTATCTTAGAAGCCGCGTGACGGGCAATTTACCACCCTTAGATTCTTCTTCAACGTAACCGGACCCCATTCGCCTTCCCCTGTGGCCTCCACCACCGCCTCCGAAAGAAAAATAATCCATTATAAATACCCCTCGCATTAATCAATAGTGTTTTCTATTCATAAAATAACATTTATTGAATTTTTTATCAAAAATACTAAGGACTTATCCCTTCTTCAATTATCGCTTCACTTGTCGTATTTGAAACCAGCTTTATCTCTTCCGTTATTCTTTTCTTTTTCCATGTTCCCCTCGAAAACCACACGAATGCAATAAATGCAGCAATGATGCTGGTTGCGGGAAAAGAAATCCAGATGCCTCTCTCTGCCAGGGACGTATAGCGGGAAAGAATAAAAGCGATTGGGAACCTCAATATCCAAAGGGTAATGACTGAAAGTATCATGGAAATCATGGTATTGCCGGAACCTATGAAAGCGCCGTTCAGCACATGGTATATGCCTACGAATCCGAAGGTGAGAGCTGTTATCCTGATAAACTGTGAAGCTATTCTCACAGTTTCTGTTTCGCCGGGCGCAAAAAGCACAGAAAGAAAAGATGCTGAAAAGAACATTGCAATTCCCACGGCAGTAAGCACAATGAAGCTTATGGAAGCTGCAAGTTTTACAATCCTTGAAGCTCTTTTTGTTTTTTCTGCACCGATGTTCTGTCCTACAAGCGTGGAAGTCGCCATTGACAATCCTATCGTGGGAATGATAACAAAGCTTGATATTCTACCCACTATTCCGTATGCCGCCAGTATGACCGTACCGAAAGATGCAACCAGGAATGTAAGCGCAGTCATGCCTATGGCAACTGTCGACTGCTCCATTGAAGCGGGAAAACCCAGGTTAAACATCTTTCTGACCAGGGGGAAATCCGGTTTTATATCCTTGAGGTCAATGTGTATCTGCCTTCTTCCTTTCAACAATAGAAATATCCCGACAACCGCTGCCAAACCCTGCGTTGTGATAGTTGCAAATGCCGCACCCGCAACTCCCAGTGGAGGAAAGGCCTTGTAGCCAAAAATGAACAGCGGGTCAAGGAAAAAATTCAGAAGAACCGTTCCGAGAACTATATACATGGGTGTTTTGACATCGCCCACTCCTCTCATCAGGGATTGAAAAACCATGAACGTGAAGACAAATATCATCCCTGCAAAAGAAATTTTCAAATAAGAAATGGCACCGGTAAGTACTTCGGGGTCGGCACCCATGAAGGATATGAAGAAAGGAGTGAATAAATATCCGATATTTGCTATAACCAGAGATATCATGAAAACCATGAATAGAGTCTGGGCCGATATGTAATCAACTGCTTTCAGGTCATTTTTGCCCATGTACTGGGAAACCAGTATAGTGCCAGCCATGGCAAATCCGCCCCCGAGAGAAGCACAGAGAAATAGAACGGGAAAACTTATAGATATTGCCGCTATGGCCGCGGCACCAAGCCTTCCAACCCAGAATGCATCTGTAAGCTGGTAGGCCGAATGTAAAACATTGGCTGCTATGATGGGCAGTGAAAGATTGACCAATGACTTCACAATCGGGCCTTCTGTCAAATTGTTTGTTTTTTTCATGAAATTAATACAGACAGGAAAATATGATTCTAAGGATGCACTGAAAAATTCAGGTTCCGGTTGAAATATTTATTTTAAACCCTGCGTAAATTGCCTGTAAAGCATTTCGCAAAGGAAGATAGGCGGCAATCAAAATCCTGTCATTTTTTTTCTTTCGATTCAGATTCCCCGGTTTTAGGTTTATCTTCTGCCTTCCTGATTTCTGAAAGAATATCTTCTGTAATATCATGTCCTCCAACTAAAAGAACATTGCTATCCATAACATACTTGAATCCCTGTTTTTCGGAAATTCTTTTTAAATCCTTGCGCATTTCGTTAAATGCCTCTGTTTCAAGCTTCATTCCCAGTTCCTGCATCTGCTGCTGCATCATCTGGCGGGCAGACATCTGCTCCTCTTCTTTCATCTCGCTTATCTTTTGCTGCATGGACTGGACTTCTGCCTGGTACTTCTCCATGGCCTTCTGAAAGGCAGGATGTGCCATCAAAATCTTGCCTGTGTCGACAGAAGCTATTTTCATTTCCTCGGCAAAAGAAGGTAAAGAAATGCATGTTACCGCGAACAAAAACATAAACAAAATATTTATTGATTTTTTCCCCAGCATCATTATATCTCCCATTTGTAGACATCCAACATATAAAAGAAAAAACCCTCTTACCCTTTGGAGGTCTCGGTTCAAGTCAGTATTTTCAACTTTCGATTCTCGATTTTCAATTATCCGGTTTTGTTTCTCAAAAACCGTGGGCGGTGCAGGACTTGTTTATCCCGAACTCTCCCCTGTTATTCTTTCCTGTGAGGGAAACCTGAGCTGTTATAAACTTACTCCCAAAATTAGTCATAAGGTAAAACGATAAATCTTAGCCCCTCACCTTGAAAGTGTATCAAAGAAGAGTTCGGGGTAAATGGGCGGTGCAGGACTTGAACCTGCGACCTCCACGATGTCAACGTGGCACTCTAGCCAGCTGAGCTAACCGCCCTGTTATATAATACAACGGGTCATATTATAATATATTACGAAAGAAAAGTCCACGATAAAATTTTTATGGACACTAACGCCTTTTCAGGATAGAATTAAGAAAAGCTGTTTTTATTCATAACAGTATAAGGAAAAAAGAAAAAATGAAAAAAATCTTTCTCTCTCCATCGACAATAAACCTGCATGAAGACTGCCCGAGATGCTTCTACCTGCATATGAAATATGAAATCAAGAGGCCCAGAGGCCCCATGCCGTCCATAGCCATAGGGATGGACAGCGTGTTGAAAAAGTATTTTGACTATTACAGGCAGATAGGGGAGCTGCCTCCCGTGTTAAAAAATGATATGGAAGGAAAGCTTATAAAATTTCTCAAGCCTACCTATTTCCATGATATAAAAAAGGGTTACTGCCTTCTCGGGAAACTTGACGACTGTCTCGTATGCCCGGACGGAACACATTCTCCCCTTGACCACAAGACCAGGGCAAATCCCACGGATTACATACATCCGACATACCAGCTTCAGATGGAGCTTTACTCCGCCCTTCTCAGCGGGAACGGCCTGCCGGCAAACGATACGGCATTCCTTATATACTACTGCCCGGAAAAGATGGTACCCGAATCGGGGGAGCAAAAGATAGATTTCGTGATAGATATAAAAAAAGTGGATATTGACATAAAACATGCACAGGATGCTATTGATAGAGCCATAGCCTGCCTTGAGAAAGATGAGATACCCGGGATTTCCGAAGAATGCGAATACTGTCACTGGCTTCAAACTGCAGGTAATCCCGGCAGGAGTGAAGACACATCCACGGCCAGGGAGAAACCGGGACTGCCGACGGAACAAATCAAAAAAGAGGAAGAAGAAACAGAAAAAAAAGAATACAAAGATTCTCTTTTCTGACCTTTACAAATACCCTGATTAACGTTTTCAAGGGGTAATCTCAAATGGGTAAAATTAGAAATTGCATATTTATGCAGGTTTGCTTTTTGATATTATTGATGCCTTTCGCTTTTTTATCGGCACAGCCGCGGACTCTTTACAAACCGAAGGATATTGAAAACGCACGCAAAAATATAGAGAAACATCAATGGGCAAGAAGCATTGCTGCCGACAGGTGGGCCGGCAAAACGGAATTCGCCAGGCAGCAGGAGAGGCGGTTTTTCGAAGATTTCATCCCTGAGCTTACCCCCCACACCAGTTACTTCCCCCATTGCCCTGCCTGCCTTAGAAACCCTGAAACGAGGGAGGTTTACGGCAATAACCTTACGTGGGATATAAGCTCACCCGACAGGCTCACATGCAAACAGTGCGGAACCGTCTATCCCAACGAAAAATACCCCGAAACAGGGGTTCTGGAAGCCTTCCGCATGGGGCAGAGGTTTACCTATTACCAGCCTCCCGGAGAAAGAGCCCTGCCTGCCGGAGCGACGCCCGGGGAACGAAGCAAACATGCCCTCATATTTAACGGAAAAACCGTAACCATAAGTTTCAGCGGGTTGATACGCTTTCATAAAGTCCGTTGGGCAATAGACCAGGCTTTGCGTATGGCAAAAAACTATGCGGTAACCGGAGATACGGCTTCAGCCGAAAGGGCTGCATGGATACTCGAAAGGTTTGCACATGTATATCCAAAATACCTGTGGCGCAATATGGACGGCTCTTACGTCGACCTGCCGCCTTCGGAGGTTGCAGCACAAATAGCCCATCCCGACCACGGACCGAGGGGAGGAGGAAAATTTTCTCCCTGCGTCATTATCCATCCTTACGGTCCTTATGTGGGAATACGCAAAGATAATAAAGGCGAGTATATCCCCCTGTGGCAGGGGTTTTTCGGTTCAGGACGAATTGACAGGGTCGATACAAACCCGTTAATAAGCATGACTATAACCTACGACCTTATTAAAGATGCGGTATATCCCGACGGCCGGAAAATTGTCGACGGAGATATGTCAAAACTCATTCTAAACAACATTATTGACGCAGGCTGTAAAGACCTTGAATACTGGAACGATATCTGCAATAAGAGCGTCGGAACTTATGTCATGAGCGCCGCAGCCGGGATTCTCCTCGAACAGCCGGAAAGAATCCGCCGGGCAATCGTCGGATTAAACAGAATAATGGAAGACCGTTACCATTTTGACGGCTTTTACACCGAAACGCCGGCCTATTCAATGCATAATTACGGAAACATGTGGGAGCTGCCCGAACTTCTTAACGGTTACAGCGACCCGCCAGGTTACATGGATGCAGAGGGAAAGCGTATCGATAACCTGAATATCTTCGGAAGCGGGCGGCTGCACCTGGCAATGCTTGCAATGGTAAAGATGCTTGCTCCCGACCGCCGCCTTCCAAATATCGGAGATACGTATTATAATTCCCGCCTGTCTCCTTTGTTTCTCGAAGTTCTTGTTACCCATTACGGCAGCGGTTATATCGGGCTTCTCGAAACCCTCATGGGAGCCGGCGAAGGAGAAGAATATTCGGTATGGTTCCGCCCGCACGATATACAGGCAGGGAAAGAGACAAAACTGCCATTGCGCAGCGAATGGTTCCCCGGCTGGCACGTGGGGGTACTGCGCGGCGGACGCCCTGACGATACGGCTCTCTACCTGAACGGCAACGAAGCCGCCTGGTCAAAGAATGCACCGCACAGGCATTTCGATATGCTTAACCTCGCATATTACGCTTACGGGAAAGAGCTGGTTTCCGACAGGGGTTATTTCTCAGGCAACCCCGGGGTCAAAGCGCCTGACGGGAAAATACTGCAGCACTGGGCAAGAAGCTCTTTTTCCCACAACCTGGTGGTAGTGGACGAGAGCGACCAGAGGGGCCATCAGCGCTCAGCCCTTTACGGCACTATCGCCAACGGATGGCCCCCTGAATGGTTCACACATCCCAGGGCGGGAACAGGCTCCAACCTGGAACTGTTCGGAACAGCTCCAGGCATCGAGGTAATACAGGCTTCCGACATGGGAGCATACCCCCAATGCGAGGAATACAGAAGAACAGTCGCCCTGATAAACAGGCCAGGCGGAGAAACGTATGCCGTTGATTTTTTCCGTGTAAAAGGAGGTAAAACCCACCAGTATGTATTCCACTGCCAGGGTTCATTGAAAGAGATGCAAACAGGGAACGGGGAGAAGCAGCCTGTTAAACTTTCTCAAGCTTGGAGCCGGTGGATATCCGCCGCCCGTGGTTTTAAACCTGCATATCCTTCAGTTTTCACATGGAATTACGAAGATGTGAAACTTGGCATGACCGTACTTAACTCAGCAGATACCGCTCAACGGATTATTATTGCCGACGCTCCGGGGGCCAGGAGGGAAAGGCTCGACGAATACAGTAAGCCTCCCATACAGCAGGTAATTGTCGAAAACCGCGCTGATGGACAGGGAAAAACGGTTGCAACCCAGTACGCTTCAGTAATAATACCTTACAAGGGAGATAAATCTCCCGTGATTTCGGCGCGGCTGCTGGCAAATGACAAGGAAACGGGAGTTATGGCCGTCGAGGTGAGATTTGAAGGACGGACGGATTATATCATATCGGCAAAAGACTGTGTGAAAAGGAGTTACGGACCAGTGGCTTTGGCAGGACATTTCGGGTTTGTATCGGTTGACGACAACGGGGAGGCACTTCAATCATACCTGATTAAAGGCATATCTATTGAAGCGGGAAAAACCCTGGTCAGCTTGCCGGAAGCAACCACCAAGGTGCCGGTATCATCAGTCTCGGGGCGCACCGTTTATTTTTCCAATACTCTGGGTCCCGGACTTTTAAAGACGGCCGGGTACATAATCTCTGAAGGTCCTCCTCCCATAAGGGAAGGAATACCCAGGCTGAAAACGGGATTCGAGATAGAAGCCTTAACAGGGAATTCTTTAACTGTCCGGGATTACCCCGTGGTTGAATGCAGGGATATAAGAATACTCCATTCGGGATGGACGAATAAAAATAGATGGTGGTAAAGGAGGAAACCGTGGAATTTTACGAGGTTGTGAAAACGAGAAGAAGTATCCGGGATTACAAACCGGACGGCATACCCGAAGATGTCCTGACGAGGGTTCTTGAAGCCGGCAGGTCAGCTCCAAGCGCCGGCAGTCCCTACCAGGTAAGCCTGGTAGTTATTAAAGACCCCATGAGCAAAAAGAAGATGGTGCCTCTGTGCAAGGGGCAGTCCTTCGTGGCGGAAGCGCCGGTTCTTCTTGTCATCTGCGCAAAAAACGTAAAGGAGAACAGGGGCGACTACATGGGAGAATATGCCATGCTTATAGACGGCGCGATAGTCGCCGACCATATTATACTGGCGGCAAGAGCCGAAGGGCTCGCAACTTGCTGGATAGGTTCCTTCAACAACGCCGGAATAAAAGAATTCCTTTCTCTGCCGCCGGATGTCAACGTCGTGGCTTTAACCCCGATGGGATACCCGGCAAGCACGGAATTATTTTGTCCGCCTGAGAATAAAAGAACTTTTCAAGAAATGGTATTTTATGAGAAATGGTACGGGAATAGATAGATTGAATGTCCGCATTCTTTAGCAGGAATTAATCCGTAAAAATGGAAAACGTTGAATTGTCAGAACTCTGGCTTCTATTTGTTTTCGTTGCAATAACTATCGAGTATTACTTTCTCGCCATTAACAAATATTCGAACGACGAGATAGAAAAGAGCCATTTTTTCATTCTTTCAGCCGCAGCCCTTCTTTCACTACTGATTCAAACGGGCAACAACGATTCTTTTCCCATAAGCCTGTTTTCCCTGTTTCTACTACCAATGTCATATATAACATTGCGCCTGTTTGTAAATTTTCACATTAAAGAAACAGATTACGCAAGATTCCAAAAGGATGTCGGCCAATGGCAGAAAAAAATCAAAATAAATCCCGATGATTCAGACTGTCATATTGCACTGGGCGACTTATACATGGAAAACGACGAAAGCGAAAAAGCTTTGAAATGTTACAGAAAAGCTTATGAACTTGATGCTAATCCGTACGTTTACCACAAGATGAAACTTGCATCGAAAGAAGTGCTCATTCAAAAGGGAGAACTATGGATTTGCAGGGAATGCGGAAGGGACAATGCTGAAAGTTCGGAAAGATGCGCGGATTGCGGGGCAAGCAGAAAGGTCCTTACATCTCTTAAAGAGGACATCAGGAAAAACAGGGAAGATATAAAAAAATGGATTTTAAAAGGGTTCTCAACAACTTTTGCAATAATCCTTGCCTTCGGCTTACTGAAGCTCTTTGCGCCGTCTCTCTGTTATACTGTTACCAGTATCTCCCTTTTCCTTTTTCTTGCTTATCTGGTACTGAAAAAATTCCTCACGTGGTAACCTTTTCTATTCTGATATTTCGCAGATGGTTCCTTGCCTTAGGAAAATGATAAATTTCCTTATACTTCCTGTCTTGAATATATTCCGGGCGGCGGCTTCATAAATCTCCATCTGTTTTGAATACCGGGAAAGCGCAGACTTCTCCGTTTTGTAATCGTATATGCAAACCCCGTCGTCTTCAAGGATAACCCTGTCAATAAAGCCCTCGTAGACCTTTCCTTCTTTTTTTACGATGAAGGGAAGTTCGGCAAATGTCCTGCCCGGAAGAATCTTCGTAATAACATCTTTTATCTCCCTGCTGGCTTCTATCTTTTCATATATGCCAGACATAACGTCTGAAAGTCCGGATATCCTCCTGAGTCCGGATTTCCTCAGGTAAAAATCCGCCCTGCTTTCAAAATCAGCCTTTGTGAATTTTATCAATCCGGCAGAAATATCCTGCAGGATTTTATGCACCGCCTGTCCGGATACTGTCTTTTCGTAGCTGAAAAAATCTTCTTCGGATTCGCGGCTGTAAGAGGTGAGAAAAAAACCGCCTGAGTCAAAAGAAAGTTTTTCTTCGGTTTTCTCCGTATGCTTCCACCCTTTGTATTCACGGAGATCCGAAGGGGGATATTTATCCTTGAAATTCCTTATCATGTTAAGCCACAGTTTTGAATCCCCCTTTTTTTCATTTCCCGACAGGAAAAGATAGTGGCACGCCCTTGTGAGAGCGACATACAGGACCCTTCTTTCCTCTTCCTTAATGGCCTCCCTGAATGCCGACTCGTTCTCTTCTTCTGATTCCTTTTTAAGCACGTACCTGTAAGGGAATTCTCCGCCTGTTCTCTCGTACAGAAGGTCATCTTTCAACTTAACGCTTCCGTCTTCAAGGTTTATCAGAAATACAGCCGGGAATTCAAGCCCCTTTGCCCCGTGGGCGGTCAAAACCCTGACTGCGTTCTGGTGTATGGAAAATATGTCTGCCTTGGATTCCTTGTAGTTTGAAGAAAGGTCCCTCAGGTTGCTCGCAACACTGTATATGGGCATGTGCTGCCAGTCCTGCAGGACCATGAGAAATTTTTCAACGTTGGCTTTCTGCTGGGTGCTCAAGCCATTGAGAAAACCCGTTTCCCCTATTATTCTTTCAAAAAGAACTGTCAGTTCCTCCTTGACAAGCATCCCGCGCCACCTGTGTATGTCTTTTTCCGAAATCCTGCACACTGAATTTGACAGGCTCCAGAGAGAAAGGCGGTCGGAAGGGTCGCCGAGTGCAAAAAGAATTGCCAGCAGGAAAATAA
>DAOQVZ010000020.1:0-22996 GCA_035341815.1 bacterium | reverse complement strand
AAAAATTGGATTCCGGACAAAAAGTGCCTGGTAAAATTGAACCTGAAGCAAATGATTCAAATGCATCCGAAGGAAATTAATCTGAGTTTTCCCAATGTGGATGAATATAAAAGGATTGCTGAACAGGGAAGAGACTCCAGATTTGAAAACAGCAGTACTTATTATTTTGTCCGTTGTCATATATCCGTTGGTCCTGCATTTATCAGCGATTTTCAGCGGGAAGGATTTACCAGCCGATTCTGACTACTTTCTTTATTCCGGCATTATCAATACGCTTCTCATAACATTTTTCCTTATTGTATTTATATTCGCAAGATTCAGACATTATATTTTCTCAGTATTAAAAACGCCTCGAAAATATTTTGTACGGGGCTTATTTGCCTATCTTGCTTTCATCCCGGCTCTGATTTTAATAACAATTGCCACGAATTATTTTCTGAAGAGTGCAGGAATAAATCCCGAGTTTCAGGAGATAGTGAGGCTTTATTTGAAATCTGATTCCTATACCCTGCTGGCTCTCGTTTTTTTTTCAAGCTGTATTGTCGCTCCTATTGCAGAAGAGATTATATACAGGGGAATAATATACAGGGCGCTCAAGATGCGTTTTTCTGTTTCTTCCTCAATAATTATCAGCGGAGCCATTTTTGCCCTTATTCATTGTGAATTGTCAAGCCTTCCGGCACTTTTTTTTCTCGGCATGATTATGTCATATCTGTTTGAGAAATTCAACAATCTGTGGGCTTCCATTGGTCTCCATTTCTTTAACAATTTTTTTGCAAATCTTGCCTTATTTATTATAAAATTTACCGGCGTGATTGATATCGAAAAATTTAATTTTGAAAAACTCCAGTCTGCAATCTGGAATTTTTAATTTTGCATTAATTTCAGAAACCTGCAATTGACAATAATTATTCCGCAGGAGGCAAATATATGACAGTTATAATTATAGGAGGCGGCGGAAGGGAACATGCCATAGCTTGGAAGCTTAAGAAAGACGACAGTAATATAAAAATAATTGCCGTTCCGGGCAACGGCGGAATGGCTGAAATTGCAGAATGCGTCGGCCTTAATATTGAGAATGGTAGACAACTGGCTGATTTTGCCGAAGAAAAAAAGGCGGATTATACTATCGTGGGGCCTGAAGTGCCTCTTGCACTTGGCATATCAGACATTTTCAGAAAAAGGGGATTGAAAATTTTCGGACCATGCAAAAAAGGAGCAATGCTTGAAGCGTCAAAAGTTTTTGCAAAGAAATTCATGGAAAAAAATAAAATTCCTACGGCTGACTTCACAGTGATATCAAGTTACCCTGAAGGTTTTAAAGTCCTGGAGAAAAGAGAATATCCGTGTGTTTTGAAATATGACGGCCTTGCTGCGGGGAAAGGCGTATTTGTGGCTGAGAATAGGAACGACGCCCTTTTTTTTCTCAAGGAAATATACGGCAAGGATATATTTGGCAGAACAAACAGAAATGTCCTGATTGAGGATTGTCTGAAAGGCAGGGAAATGTCTTATCTTGTATTTACCGATTCTGAAAGTTTTTCTCCCATGGTTCCCGCCAGGGACCACAAGCGTGTTTTTGACGGCGACAAGGGACCCAATACGGGAGGAATGGGATGCTATTCCCCCCCAGCTCAATTTAATGAAAATCTTGAGGATTCAATTCAAAGGAAGATAGTAATACCCACTGTTCAAGGACTGGAAAAAGAAAAAATAGATTACAGGGGAGTTCTCTATTTTGGCCTCATGCTGACTGAAAGAGGACCTTACCTTCTTGAATACAACTCCAGGCTGGGTGACCCTGAAACGCAGGTAATACTTCCAAGAATGGAATCTTCATTGCTCGAAGCTGTAGATTCCGTGATAGAAAAAAAACTTTCACGAGCTGAAATAATTTGGAATGAAAAAAAATCCTTGTGTTTAATAATGGCTTCCAAAGGATATCCGGGAAAGTACAGCAGAGGCATGGCAATAAAAGGACTGTCAGATGTGGAAAATGTTATTGTTTTTCATGCAGGAACGGAGTGTAGGGATGGATGTATTGTGACTTCAGGAGGCAGGGTACTGGGCATTACTGCCGTAGATACAAGTATAGAAAAGGCCAGAAATGCGGTTTATAAAGCAGCTTCTTTAATAAATTTTCAGGGAAAGCATTATAGAACAGATATAGGATTAAATGCCTGAATTCCTGTAGATTTCTAAAAAAGGCTCTGGCAGAAGCCGTAAATTCCGCCATACTAAACCGGAACAAATAAAAATCGTCTAAAGTCTATAAGGAATTTTTCTAATGAAAAAAATAATGAAATATGGGGGTATTTTTGTTTTTTTGTTTTTTTCGGGATGTTCTGTAAAACATCTTGAGAAATCTGCAGATAGAGAGGTTTACGGCATTATTGAAGAAAAAAAAATAAAAATGGCAGATGATGCCGTCCCTGAAAAATTTTCCGTGCTGGATGAAAGAACGGCAGGCGAAACAACCTTCATCCGCATGAAAGATGCAATTGTTCTTGCTGCCGGCAATAATAAGAGCTACAAGTCAAGGCGGGAAGATGTTTATCTCAACATGCTGGACCTCACGTACCAGAGGTATACTTTCAGGACGAATTACAGTCTTACAGGAAATACCTCATGGGACAAGGGCGAAGATGAAAGTATCTCGGGCGGGCTGAATTTGAGGTTGTTCAGGTGGCTTGCAAAGGGAGCCCAGATTACTCTTGATATATCTAAAGATTTTATAAAGTACTTTACAGGAGACAGAGATAAAGACCTTCAGACAATTATTGCTCTCAATATAATTCAGCCCTTGCTGAAAGGTTCCGGACAGGCGATAGCACAGGAAGACCTTTTGCAGGCGGAAAGAGCGGCAGTATATTCAATAAGGAATTTCATACGATACCAGAACAGTTTTTCTGTTGATACAAGCGAGAGGTTTCTGAAACTTCTTCTGAGCAAGAATAACACGGAAAACATTTACACTAATTATGAAAGTCTTAAAAACACGCGTGAAAGAATTGAGATGCTTGCACAAGCCGGAAGACAGCCTTCATACCAGGTTGACCAGGCAAGGCAATCTGAACTTGCCGCTTACCAGAGGTGGATAAATGCACAAAATTCCCATACGTCTTCGCTTGATAATTTCAAGGTTTTTCTCGGGCTTCCGGTGGAGGCAAATCTTTTGCTGGATGACAAGCTGCTTGAACATCTCATTGATGTGGGGATAGAAAAACCTGATATTAGATTATCAGAATTTATTGACATCGCCCTGAAAAAGAGGCTGGACCTTCTCACTGCTTACGACGGGGTGGAGGACGCCAAAAGAAAGATAAATGTCGCCCTAAATAATTTGAAGCCCAAGGTTAACCTTGAATTGTCAGCCAACAGTGCGACTGAATCAAAGCCTTATCCCAACCTTGATTTCGAACAGCCCTCTTACCATGCCGGCCTGGTTTTTGACCTGCCTCTCGACAGGCTTCCGGACAGGAACAGTTATAAAAGGGCATTGATAAGCCTTAACAGGAAACAGAGGGAATTCGAGGAAAGCAGGGACAACATTATTCTGGAAGTTGTGCAACAGTACCGGAATCTGGAAGAGTTTTACCAGAGTTATCTTATCCAGCTTAACAGTTTGAAGCTTGCAGAAAAAAGGATAGAAAGCACTAACCTGCTGCTTCAGGCAGGCAGGGCTACAACGAGAGATTTGCTTGATGCCGAAGAATCTTACCTTAACGCCAAGAATGCATTGGCTTCATCAGTTATAAATTACATAGTTTCGTACCTCAAGTTTCTTTATTCCGCTGAATGCCTTGAACTGGATGACAGCGGAATGTGGAAGGGAGACCTATATGAAAAGATTACTAAGGAATTTATTTAAAAGCAAGATATTCTACCTCGTTGTCGTTCTTATTGCAGGGCTGCTTGCTGCAAACAAGATTGCTTCTTACAGGAAAAAGAACAGCGAACTTGTAACGTATACGGCAAAAAGGCAGAACCTGCGCATCTCCGTAATAGAAGGGGGTAATCTTGTTGCCCTCGAATCTCAGAAAATTACAAATGAGGTTCCCGGCAACAGAAACATCCTGGAGGTCGTGGAAGAAGGGACCCAGATAGACCAGGAGGATATTGACAGTGGAAGAATCCTCCTTAAACTTGACTCGACAGACCTGGAGGAGCGCAGGGAACAGCTCCAGATTAACGTGGAAAACAGCCTTGCTGCGTACACGGAGGAAGAACAGCGTCTTGAAATTCAAAAGAAACAGAATGAAAGCGATATAACCCAGGCAGGGCTTAAAGTCAAATTTGCAGAAATGGACCTGAATAAATACCTGGGCGACAAGCTTGCCGAGAGCATAATTGGCAAAAGCGAAAAGGCCAATTTTGCCGTTCTTATCAGAAGCGATAATCTTGGGGGAGAGGCCCTCAACAGGAAAAGCGCTCTTGAAAGCAGGATAGACCTTGCAAAAGAGGAGGTCGCAAGAGCCAAGGACAAGGTTGATTGGAGTGAAAGGCTTTCAGAAAAAGGTTATGTGACAAAAAGCGAACTTGAAGCCGACAGGCTTGCCTTAAAGCAGAAAGAAGTTTCACAGCAGCAGGCAGAACTTGAATATCAGCTTTTTTTAAAGTACGATTTTGTAAAAGACGTTGAAAAATATCTTTCTGACTATGAAGAAGCCCAGCTCCAGCTTGAAAGGGTGGTGGCAACCGCAAGGGCCCGGATGATACAGGCTGAGGCTAACCTGAAGAACAGGAGAGCTGCATATAATCTTACCCGGGCAAACCTTAGAGATGTTGAAAAAAATATAGAAAAATGTATAATAAAGGCCACGAGCCAGGGTTTTGTAACGTATTCCACGAGCAACCGCCCCTGGGCCAGCCAGAATCCCATACAGCCCGGGACCACGTTAAGGCAATACCAGCAGATTTTCAACCTGCCTGATTTCAGGACGATGGGAGTCGAGATAAAGATACATGAATCCTCAATCAAGAAAATTTCTCCCGGCTTGCCTGCAAATATAAGGGTGGATGCTTTTCCAGACGTTTCTTTGACGGGCAGGGTAAAGAAAATTGCAATTATGCCTGATTCAACTATCAAATTCCTCAATCCTGACATAAATGTATACGTAACCCAGGTGACTCTTGACGAAAGCATAGATTTTTTGAAGCCTGGAATGACAGCCAAAGTTGAAATTCTTGTAAAAGAATTGAAGGATGTTATTGCCCTGCCCAATAATAGCGTATTTTTCAGGGGTGAAAAGCCTTATATATCAGTTCTCAAGGAAGGAAATCTCGTTGAAAGAGAGGTGAAACTGGGAGACAGCAGTGATACAATGGTAGAAATAAAGGAAGGGGTATCCGAAGGAGAAAAGATTGTTATTAAACCGGGAGCCGTAATAACATCAAGGGTAAAAAAGGCTGAATTGGAAGAAAAAGGCACTTTCAAAACAGAAACAACCACCCGGGACAATACTACCTCGCAGGGAGATTCTCCGTCTGAAGCTGTGCCTGTAAATCCTTCATCAATAAATGGTCAGACTCCGTCAATTGCACCCGAAGGGTCAACTGCCGTGCCTTCTGAAAGAAAAAGCGACAGAAGGCGCAGAACAACATCAGAATGAAAATTGGAAAATGGAAGCTATAATAAAGCTTGAAAATATAACCAAGACATACGAACTCGGGGAAATAAAGATTCCTGTTTTAAAGGGTATTTCTCTCGAGATAGAAAAAGGAATACACATATCCCTTATGGGACCTTCCGGAAGTGGAAAAACCACGATGCTCAATATACTGGGATGTTTAGACACACCCACTTCGGGGAAATATATCCTGGAGGGCCATGAAGTTTCATCTCTCGATGATGACAGGCTTTCAGAAGTAAGGTGCAGGAAGATTGGATTTATCTTCCAATCCTACAATCTCATACAACATCTCACCGTAATAGAGAATATCGGCTTGCCCCTGTTTTACCAGGGGATAGACGAAAGAATCGTAACTGAAAAGTCGCTCCTCATGGCCGAGCTTGTTGGACTTCAGGACAGGGTTAAGCATAAGCCTACAGAGCTTTCAGGCGGGCAGCAGCAGAGGGTGGCAGTGGCAAGGGCTCTCATAAATAATCCTACCTTCGTTCTTGCCGATGAGCCTACTGGAAACCTTGATACCAAGACCGGAAGGGAGATAATGGAGCTTCTGAAGAAATTAAATGAAAACGGTACAACTCTTTTTGTTATTACCCATGACAGCAAGATAGCGGAATACGGTAAATCGGTTGTAAGGATTCTTGATGGGGAATTGGTTTAAAGTACTGAAAGAGGAGTTTCCCGCATATATTTTTTGTATGCGAAGAACAATAAAATGAAATTTAATATACTGCATATAACAAGAATTATAAAGGCCGGATGGAAGAACATATACATGCATAAACTGAGGTCGCTTCTTACCATACTTGGCATTGTTTTTGGCGTCGCTTCCGTGATAGCAATGCTTGCAATAGGAGAAGGGGCAAGCTTTGAAGCGCGTGAAAAAATCAAGGAGCTCGGCAGCCACAATATAATAGTCAGAGCAATAAAACCTCCGGCAGAATCGGGAACCCAGCAGACAGTGACCCTTGCTGCTTACGGGCTGACACCTCTTGATTTAAGGCTAATAGAGAACGTCCCTTCTGTTGAGAAGGTTATCCCGACATGGGAAGACAAAAAAGACGCATGGTACCTGGACAAGAGCATTTCTGTCAGAATTATCGGAACCTATCCCGAATACCCCGATGTGATGAACCTTGAAATTGTTGACGGCAGGTTCTTCAGTTCTGTTGATTACAAAATGAGCAAGGCTTTCGTGATTCTCGGCTCATCCGTAAGAAACCAGCTTTTTCCTCTTGATGAGCCTGTGGGCAAGGAAGTAAGAATAGGATCCAATTACTTCACGGTAATCGGAGTTGTCAGCGAACGGTCCATAGTCTCAGGGGTTGGATTTGAAGCAGAAGACATAAATTTTGACATATACATGCCTCTTACAACACAACGTGCATATTACGGGGAATATTCGCTTGGAGAGATAAGAGGAATGAGGTCTACAGAGAGAAGCTGGGTGGAATATCATCGTTTCATAATAAAAGTTGCAGAGACAGAGAAGATTATTACTACTGCTGCTATAATAGAAGATATCCTGCAGAATGCCCATAAACTCCAGGATTATGAAATTCTTGTTCCTTTGCAGCTTCTGAAACAGGCGGAGCATACAACAAGGATATTTAATATAGTTTTGGGAGCCATAGCTGCTATTTCTCTCATAGTGGGCGGTATCGGAATCATGAATATCATGCTTGCAACAGTAACAGAAAGAACAAGAGAGATAGGAATAAGAAGGGCCCTCGGTGCAAAAAGAAAGGATATCATAAACCAGTTTCTTACTGAGGCAATCATTCTTTCTTCAATAGGAGGATTTATAGGAGTCCTGCTTGGAGTCGTGATACCTGCCCTTGTTACAAAGTTTGCCTCCATGGTTACGATTGTTACTTATTTTTCAGTAATCATAGCTTTCGGCATATCGGTGGCCATAGGTATTACCTTCGGCATATATCCGGCCCGCAAAGCCGCCTGGCTCGACCCTATAGAAGCCCTGCGTCATGAATAGCATGCAAATCTGTTTGTTAACTTTTTTGTCTGTACATGGATAAATTTGATGTGTTTAACAGGCTAATATTTTTCGGGGGGTTTCCAGAACCATAATTCCATGCTTTTATTGTCTACCGGGCATGTGCCTTTAGGAGATATTAGAATGCGGTTTGGCCAGCGTCCGCAGTCAAACCTCATTCCCTCGTTAGCCAGGTCTATCGGACACTTGCCGTAAAGCTTGTGAAATCCTTCATATGTCTGGCATCCGTCAGAAGTTCTTTCGCAGTCCGTACACGTGACTTTCGGAACAAACGCAGCTCCCACTCTCGGGAAATATCCTTCGAATAAAACTTTGCCGCCGCATTCCATGCAGGTAAAACCTTCGAATTGAGAAAAATTTGTATTAAGAAATTGTATCTCTCTTTTTCCTGGATTAAATTCATAGAGATAGTTGTCCGGCAGGTATATCATTTTTGGAAGGACAATTCCGGCCCTGTCTGTTTTTTCATAAATGGAGGGCATGCGCCGGACGATGCGTTTTGCCAGCTTGCTTCTCTCCACTTCCATTGCAGGGTTGAAAGATGCGCTCATAATGAAACAGAGCATTCCTGAAAAAATTATGCCTTCTAAGAAACCTACAGGAATGCCTGCTATCCTGTCAACAACATGTTTCAGGTCAATGCGTTTTTTCAGAGATTCAATCAGAAGCATAAAAAGAAGTATGAAGAAAAGAGCGCAAAACAAAAATAATACAACTTCAACTGCAACGCCTGTTATGTCAAACTGCCTGAAAAGTTTTACAGGCCCTTTATAAATAAGGGAGGCAACGGTTATTCCGGCTGCAATGCCGATTATATCGCCCAGGCTGCCCACAAAACCGCGGTAGTAGCCGAGCAATGAACCGCTTAAAACAAGTATTATTATGATTAAATCCAATCCTGTCATAAGAATATATTAGCATATTATCGTTAAAATAGAAAAAGGGGAGTGTCAATCCCCTTTTTCTATTTTAACTCCTTTGATTATTCCGCCTTCTTGCGTCTCTCTCCGTCTCTCTTGCCTTCTTTGAAAGCAGGCCTGTTGCCTTCAGGACGATTTTTCTTCCATTCTGCCGTTATTTCATCGTTTTTCTTTTTCAATTCCTGGTATTCAACGTTGCCTGAAAGTTTCGTATTAAGCTTTTCGCGCATTTTCATGCTTAGGGTTCTAAGCTCTTCCTGGAGTGATTTCAGTTCCGCGTCATTTTGCACGGCATCTTTTTCTATCTCGCGCATCTGCTGCCTTATCTGAAGAGTTTCCCTGAGTCTTTCCCTTGCCTGGGGGTTCTGTTGCGCTTCTTCTGCGGCAAGCATGAAAACGGACCCCATAAATATCATGACTGCCAAAACTGCTGTTGCTCTTCTTATCATTTTTTTCACCTCCTTTAACTTTAGCTATCCCATGCTGTTTGCTGGAAGGAAGCTGGTAATTGTTTCTTCCTGCTATTTTTTTATTAATTAGACGGTTGACAATAAGCAGGGTTTAGTGTAAAGTTATATTCCAAATGGAAAAGAAAGTTGGAATATTCGACCTTGACGGTACTCTCGTTGATGCTTATCAATCTATAACCGAAAACTTTAACCATGCCCTGAAAATACTGGGATATCCTTCCGTTTCTGCAGAACAAGTAAAAAGTTCCGTCGGAGGCGGCAATGTAAGCCTTGCTTCAAAATTTGTCAAACGTGCACATGTTGCTGAACTGTTGAGCCTTTACGGCAGGAATTACAGGAAGTTTCTTAAAGGCAGGGTAAAATTAATGCAGGGAAGCCTGCAACTTCTGAAGTATCTTAAAGAGACGGGTATGCTTTTGGGTCTGGCGACCAACAGGGCGAGGTTCTCTGTTCCTGTTTTGCTGGAAGAATTGAAGATTGAAAAATATTTTGATATAATATTTACCGCAGACGATGTTGCAAAACCCAAGCCTGACCCGGAAATGATTTTTCGCATAATGAAAGCCTTTAAAGCCGGGCCGTCAGAAATATTTTACGTCGGGGATATGGATATAGATTTTTTCACGGGAAAGAATGCCGGAGTTGACACCTATATACTTTCCACAGGGTCGACTGCGCGCCCGGCTCTGGAAAAGATTGAAAATATTAACCTTTTTGAAAATCTTTGCTCTTTGGAAGAATACCTGAAATAAACAACTTGAAAAACAATGGGAGGTTTTGATGGAAATAGTTGACGTTTATGCAAGAGAAATACTTGATTCAAGAGGAACCCCTACGGTGGAAGTCGAGGTTTTTCTCGAGGACGGGGAAGTCGGCAGGGCTGCGGTTCCCTCGGGAGCTTCAACCGGTGAAAGAGAGGCCCTGGAACTGAGAGACGGAGGAAAGAAGTTCCTTGGCAAAGGAGTTCAAAAAGCAGTTGATAATGTTAACGAAGTCATAGCCCCTGAGCTTGAAGGATTCTCTGTTTTTGAACAGAGGGCAATAGACAAATTCCTGATAGAGCTCGACGGAACCGATAATAAATCGAAGCTTGGAGCCAACGCAATGCTGGGTGTAAGTTTAGCAACAGCAAGGGCTGCTTCTGCCGCTCTCGGCGTACCTCTTTATTTCTATCTTGGAGGACTGAAGTCAAATATCATGCCGGTGCCTCTCTGCAATGTCATAAACGGAGGCATGCATGCAGACAACAATCTTGATATACAGGAGTTTATGATAGCGCCTCTTGGGGCGAAGACCTTCAAGGATGGATACAGAATGGTTGCCGAAGTTTTCCATGTATTGAAAAAGACCCTGAAGGATAAAGGTCATATAACATCTGTGGGAGATGAGGGCGGTTTTGCTCCCAATCTCAAAACGAATGAAGAAGCAATGCAGTTTATAGTCGAAGCTGTCGGGAAAGCCGGGTATAAAGCTGGAAAAGATATTTATATAGCGCTCGATGCCGCCGCTTCTTCTATCTACGAAAAGGGATTTTATCTTTTCGAAGGCGGCAAGAAATCTTCCGGCGACCTGATTGACTATTACGAAAAGATGATTAAGAAATACCCCGTGTTTTCCATAGAAGACGGCCTTGCAGAAAATGACTGGGAAGGATGGAAAAACATGACTGACAGGCTGGGAGGCAAGATACAGATAGTCGGAGATGATATATTCGTGACCAATCCCGGGATATTCAGGAAAGGCATAGATAAAGGCGTAGCAAATGCGATACTCATAAAAGTCAACCAGATAGGGACCCTTACCGAAACGCTCGAAACAATTGAAATGGCGCAGAGAAAAAACTACGGTACGGTAATATCTCACAGGAGCGGAGAAACCGAAGATACTTTCATAGCCGACCTTTCGGTTGGAGTGAATGCGGGACAGATTAAAACCGGTTCTCTGAGCAGGTCAGAACGTCTCTGCAAGTACAATCAATTGTTGAGGATAGAAGATTCCCTGGGAGAAGAAGCGGATTATTTTGGCGGATATCTGTTGAAATAGGGGATATATGAGAAGAAGAAATAAAAAAAGATGGCGCATATTGTTTCTTTGCCTGTTTTTTACATTGATAAGCGTTCCGCGTCTGGCCAATCTTATCAGACAGCAGAAACAGTACCAGTATTATGCTGCCGGGATTGCCAATCTTGAAAAGGAAAACGAAATGCTTGTCGAACGTATTGACGCAATCAAGAAGGACGCCTATTATACCGAAAAATTGCTGCGTGATAATTACGGTTATGTAAAAGAAGGAGAATATATATACAGGATAGCGGAGTAAAACAGCTTTAAAATTCAGGACAAACCCGGAGAAGTTAAGATGTACCCCATAAAATTCGTAAGAGAAAATATCGAGTTGTTGAAAACAGCTTCGTCCAACAAGGGCGAAAAGGTAGATTGGGAAAGGCTTGAAGAACTTGACAATTCGAGAAGAAGGATAATATCTTTTGTTGAAGAAAGGCGAAAGTGGCAAAAAGATTTAAGCCTGAAAATTTCAGACAGGAAGGGTTCGGAGGAAAGCAGCCTTGGGGATATGATAAAGCAGGCAAAAAAATACTCCGATGAAATAAGGGAAAGCGAAGGAGAACTGAATGAGATAGAAAAGGAATTTGGGAATATTATCTCAATGATACCGAATATTCCCCATTCTTCCGTTCCCGAGGGCAGGAGTGCTGCCGATAACGAAGTTGTAAAAGAGTGGGGAATTCCTCTCTCTCCGGCATTTGAAATATTTCCTCACTGGGATATAGGAGAAAAAATCGGTATACTTGATTTCCCCGGCGGTTCAAAAATTGCAGGAAGTTTTTTTCCTGTTTTCAGAGGCCAGGGAGCGGCTCTTGTAAGGGCCCTGATAAATTTCATGATAGAAACCCATATTGAGAACGGATTCACGGAAGTATGGGTTCCGGCGCTCGTAAACAGGGAAAGCATGTTTTCTACCGGACAGCTTCCGAAGCTTGAGAAAGATATGTACCTTGTAAACGAAGATAATCTTTTCCTTATTCCCACCGCGGAAGTTCCCGTTACCAATCTCCACAGGGGAGATGTTCTTGCCGAGAAAGATTTGCCGGTTTACTACGTTGCCTATACTCCGTGTTTCAGAAGGGAAGCAGGCGCTTACGGTAAAGATACGAGAGGTTTAATGAGGCTTCATCAGTTTGACAAGGTGGAACTTGTCAAATTTGTAAAGCCGGAAACATCCTATGAAGAGCTTGAAGCTCTGCTGGTTGAAGCCGAAAGTATCCTTCAGGCCTTGAAACTCCCTTACAGGGTAGTAAAACTCTGCACGGGAGACCTAAGTTTTTCGGCAAGCAAGTGCTATGATATAGAAGTATGGGCTCCTGGAACAAAAAAGTGGCTCGAGGTTTCTTCCTGCTCAAATTTCGAGGCTTTTCAGGCAAGGAGGGGGAACATCAGGTATAGAAAAAATGACGGTACAAAAGAATTTGTGCATACCCTGAATGGTTCAGGAGTTGCCCTTCCGAGAATTATCATAGCTATTTTGGAGCACTACCAGATGTCCGACGGCTCTATTTCTGTTCCCGATGTTCTCAAAAAGTACATGGGCGGGAAAGAGTTTATAAAATAAGCGCTGAATTTCAGTTGCCGGGCATCAAAAATAGCAGTAATAAATTAAAGGCAAGGATATATATTGTCTAAAGCCGGCCAAAGGAGATAATTGACAATGAAAATTTCTTTATGCACCATCAGTTTAATAAACCATGCTGAAAATCTTGAACAGGTTTTTCAAATGATGAACAAGGTCGGAATAAAATATGCAGATGCAAGGGCTTCGGATCCCAAGGGACATGTTCTGAGAAGCATGAGCTCTGAAGAAAGGAAAAACGTGGTGGCCCTTGCAAGGAAATATGGAATAAGCATATGTTCTCTTGCCGGTTCAATAGGAGGGAAACTGTCTTCAGAAGATGAAAAAGTGAGAGATGAAGAACTGGCTGAAATGAAAAAAGAGGTGGACCTTGCCGTTGACCTTGAAGCTTCCGTAATAAGAATCGGAGCAGGCATACCTTACAATCCGGATCCTGAGCTTGTATATGATCCTGAGATGGCGGAGAGAGTGTTGCCTTATCAGAAGGAAGCAGCAAAATATGCAGAAAAAAAAGGCATAAAAATGGGCATTGAAAATCATGGTTTTTACCTTAGTGCTTACACAGATAAACTTGCGGATTTCTGCCGCAGGGTGGGCTCAAAGAACTTTGGAGTTATATATGAACCCGGAAATCTTTTCGGCAATTTGAAAGATTACAGGAAAGGTTTTTATGACCAGAAAGACCATATCGTGCACGTACATCTGAAAGACGGTTATCCTTTCAGGTTCCCGAAAAGCATTGAGGCAAGTCTTTACTGTACTGTTTACGGATTGGGCAAACTTGATATTCCCTGGATAATAGGGCGCCTTAGGGACATTGATTACAAGGGCTGTATCTCGATAGAGTATGAGGCATGGCATCCTGAATATAACCTTCCTGAACCTGAAAAGGGAATTTCCGAATGTAAAATATATCTTGAAAGGGTTATGGAACAGGTGTGAAATGCTTATTGAACCCCCATCATCCCAACCCTCTCCCTAAGGGTAGAGAGAGAAGTGATGGGGACGAAGACTTTCCCGAAAAGCCCCGGACAAGCGGGGTAAAAAGGTAAAGAAAAGAGGTGAATCAGAACCCCTCACCTTGAAAGTGTAACAAAGAAGAGTTCGGGGTAAACCCCTCACCTTGAAAGTGTAACAAAGAAGAGTTCGGGGTAAACCCCTCACCTTGAAAGTGTAACAAAGAAGAGTTCCCCTGAAGTGCCCGGGGTAAATACCGGAAAAGCCCGGTACAAGCGGGGTAAAGGAGGCAAATATGGAAAGGTTGAAAGTGGGAGTGATAGGAGCAGGATTTATAGGAACTTATCATGCGCGTATTTATGCTGAATCTTTCGGCGCTGAGCTGAAAGCAATTGCAGATGTGGACAAAAGCAGAGGCCAGGAATTCAAGAAAAATTTCGGATGCGCTTTTTATACCGACTACAGGGAGATGCTGGCAAAAGAGGACCTGGATGCGGTTGATATCTGTCTGCCTGACGACAATCATGTAGGGCCTGCCGTTGCCGCGGCAAAAGCAGGGAAACATATACTGCTTGAAAAACCCATGGCAAGAACTGTCAAAGACTGCAAAAAAATCAAGGAAGCATGCGATAAATACGGTGTAAGAATAATGATAGCTCATGTGCTCAGATTTGACCCGGGCTACAACAGGATGCATGACGCAGTAAAAAATGGAGAAATCGGAGATGTTATACACATTTCCGCAGGAAGGAGAAATAACAAGCTTTTGGCACAGAGGTTAAAAGACAGCACCTCCATGCTTTTCTACGTGGGCATTCACGACATAGATGCAGTTCAGTGGTGTGCAGGAAAAAGAATTACGCGGGTATTCGCCCAGCGTGTTGTCAAGGAAAACAAGAAATGGAAAAGTGAAGACTGTATTTATGTTCTTGCAAATCTTGGGAAAGAAACCGTGGCTCATCTTGAATACAGCTGGCTGCTGCCTTCAATTTTCCCTTGCGGCCTCAAGTCAAATCTTGAAATATACGGTTCCAGGGCGACAGCCTTGCTGAACAAGTTTAACCAGGGGGTAGAGGTATACAAGGATAAGGGGGCTGAGCTTCCCTTTGAACTGACAGATACATCCCACTGGCCGGAATGCAACAACCGGATTGACGGAGCTTTGAAAGCTGAAATTGACCATTTTATAGACGCCATCCTCAACAAGAGGAAATTTGTAATGCCTCTCGATGACATGATAAGCGCTGTTAATGTCATAGAAGCTATCATGGAATCCTACAAGAAAGACAAGCCGGTTGATGTGAAACCTTTATAAGGCATGTGAAGTCCTTCAAAGTGAAGCAGTAAGAGAAAAACCGACTTGCTGCTTCACTTTTTTTTGGACAATTGAAATTCATCGCCGCGTTATATGCTTATTGAAAATTGCAGTCGTCCAGTTCCCTGATTATACATATTATAATTCATGGTTTCTTACCAAGGGTTATTGCAGCAAGTGAAGTTTTTTCTGCAGTAATGCGCTTATCCGTTTTTGCCTTCTGAAATCCTTTGCGCAGAAGATATAAGGAGGCAAAGTCTACACCCTGAATGCAATTACGGGGTAAAGGAGGTGTTGCATGCTTTCGGCAAAGTCAACGTTTGCACTTTTATTCGGCAACAGGGGTTTTTTCCCGGGGGCCCTTATTGATTCTGCAAGAAAAGAGTTATCTGAAACTTTGAAAAAAATGGGCTACAAGATTTTGATGCTTGATGACCATGCAACCCGGTTCGGAGCCGTTGAAACTGTCCATGAAGGCAAAATATTTGCGGATTTCCTTGAGAAAAACAGGGGCAAATTCGACGGGGTTATTCTCAGCTTGCCGAATTTCGGAGATGAAAATGGAGCTGTTGCGGCTTTGGAAAATTCTGGAGTCCCGATACTTATTCAGGCATATCCTGACGAACTGGACAGGATGCGTCCCGAACTCAGGAGAGATTCATTCTGCGGGAAAATTTCAATCATGAACGTTTTCTGCCAGCACAATATGCCTTTTACCGTATTGCCGCCCCATACTATCCATCCCGTTAATCCTAAATTTTCGGGCCAAATCGATTATTTTGACAGGCTTTGCAGAGTTGTTAAGGGAATGAGAAAGATTAGAGTGGGCGCCATTGGCGCCAGAACGACGCCTTTTAAAACGGTCAGGATAGATGAACTGACTTTGCAAAGTCATGGAATAACAACGGAAACGTTTGACCTTTCCTCAGTTTTTGCCCGCATGGATACTGTCAAATTATCCGACATAAATGGAAAGAAAAAAAGCACTGTTTTCAAGAATTACACAAACTGGCAGGGGGTTCCCCGTTCAGCCTTCGAAAAGATTATAAAGCTTTCAGTTGTTCTGGACGGGATGATAGAGGAATATGAGCTTGATGCCGTTGCACTGCGTTGCTGGGATGAGATGCAGAGGATACTTGGTATTTCACCGTGCGTAGTTTTAAGCGAGATAAATAACAGGGGCATTCCCGCAGCCTGCGAGGTCGATGTAGGCAATGCTGTCACAATGTTTGCTTTAAGCAGGGCTTCCGGCAGTATCGCCACGTGTCTCGACTGGAACAATAATTACGGGGAAGAAGAGGAAAAATGCATTCTTTTCCACTGCGGTTCGGCGCCAAGGAAAATGATGAAGACAGAAGGACGTATTGTTGACCACGCAATACTGGCAAATTCCGTTGGCAAGGGCTGTTCTTTCGGGTGTAATCAGGGGCGCATAATGGAAGGTCCGTTTACTTACGGCAGCATGCTTACGCGCGGAGGGAAGATAGAGTTGTATGCCGGAGAGGGGATATTTACGGACGACCCTATACCTGACGATTTTTTCGGATGCGCCGGAGTGGCCAGGATAAACAATCTTCAGGATATTCTCAGGACGATAGGTTATTTGGGACATCGCCACCATGCGAGTGTTGTGCCCGGGCATGTTCTGGCTCCCTTCAGGGAAGCCATGGAGAAATACCTTGATTTTTCACTGGTAACATTTCAGGATATGTGAAGTTCTAAAAAATATGGATATCCGTTTAAAGCCGGGTGTTTTTATTCTCTTGTTCATTTGTCTGTGCGGAATAACTTTTCCCGCAGGAAGATCTGTTTATTATACTTCGGACAGCATAAATGTGGAGTTTGACAGGGCTGGTGAACCGGAAAAACTCCTGCTTTCCGGAAATGTTAAGATATTGCTCGATGATATAACCATAATTTGCGGAAATGCCGTTTTTGACCGTGCGTCAGGAGAGGTAACTGCCCAGGATAATATAAAGATTGAATCCCCGCAGGGCTTTTTTACTTCAGAAAGGCTTTCTTATAATATCTATGAAGGGAAAGGTTTGCTTTTTAACTCTTCTTTTTCGGCTCCTCCCCTTTACGGAAAGGCCGGGAAAATAGAAAGGGACAAGAAGACCCTTTTCCTTCATAATGGATATATCACAACCTGCGACAGGGAAAATCCTCATTACAGGTTTTCCGTGGATAGGATAGAATATGTCCACGGGGATTACCTGAGGGCAGAAAAAATGAGGCTTGTCTTCGGGAATAAATTCAGCGTCTTTTATTTTCCAAGAATCACCATTGACTACAAAACCAAGGAACCTCCCCTGCTTATGTCTTCAGGGCACAGCACAAGAATCGGGGATACTGTCGACCTGGTTTTTCAGCACAGGATTTCAAAAGATTCGGACACAATATTGAAGGAAAAAATCAGCCTGGGAACAAAAGCATTCGGCGTAGGTCCTGAATTGAAGTCTGCCGACAATAATCTGAATATTGCAGCATTTTTTGCGCGCCGATGGGATGAAGGAGATATTGAATACGGCGGGTGGATAGAAAATGTTTCTTCTTCCCGCAGAGCCGGTAATTTTACGGTCGACTGGAGATGGATGTACGACATGGATTTTTTTTACGATTTTTTCCGGGATGTATATTCTGAAAAAAATAAGACGTACAATCATGCTTCTTTTACGAGAAATTTCGGAAGCGGAATTTTAAACATAGGATTGAGGGACAATGCGAATGATAATTTTCTCAATCTGGAAAAAATTCCAGAAATAAGGTTTTACACTCCTTCCTTCAGACTTTCGGAACATCCCTTTTTTATTGAGAATGACCTGGTAATAACCAATTTCTATAAAGAGGGAGAATATCATCTCAGAAGCATGGATAAGGTATCCGTAACAACACGGAGCAGTGTCGGCAATCTGCTTTTCGCCCCTTATGTATCTTTTTCCGCCGTTGATTACAGGAATTCCGCGGACAGCAAACTGAATTTTGCAGGAGAAGGCGGAACGTCTGTTTCATTGCTGCTGAAAAGCGAACGGGGCAATCTTACAGGGTATTTTAAGCCTTCTCTGTCAGTTTTTCACAGGGAGTTGAGATACGGAAAAGAAAAACTTGAATACTTCGACATGATAGAAAAAATGAACGAAGGCACATTTGCAGAGCTCGGGATTGACTGGACATTGAAGTTCGAAAACAGATACATGGGAAACTTTAAGTTTGAAAATCTTTATGATATCGGAAGAAACAGTCTTGAAGAAACTTCTCTGAAATATGACATGCGTATTACTGAGAATTTGCGTGTTGCAGGAGAGAATGAATGGAATGAAGGGGGACGCAGATACAGCTTTGGTGTTAACGACATAATTTTCAATTCGGAAAAATACCAGTATTCTGTCGGGACAAGGTATGATGAGCAGGGAGATGTGTCAGGCATATCCACGGGTTTTTCCCATAATGTCAACGATGTCTGGCGCTATGCCGTAAAATTTTATTACAATGCAGAAGAAAGCTCTTTTGACAGGCAGTCCATGGAAATATGGAAAAAACTTCACTGTTGGGAACTTAACATTAAAATAACGAGGGATGACAGAGATTTCTCCTTTTATATTATCGCATATCCCATATTTTTATGACAGGCAAGCCGTCTGCTGAAAGAGGGAATGCGTCAACCAGGGGATGATAAACATGGAACTGAAAAGAAAAGGCAAAAGGAGCATGTCAGGCATAAGAGAAGTAAGGATAACAAAGGGTTTTCTCAAATATGCTCTGGGGTCTTGCCTGATGGAAATGGGAGATACGAGGGTTTTATGCGCCGTGAACCAGGAAGACAGGGTTCCATTTTTCCTCAGGGATACGGGAAGTGGATGGCTTACGGCGGAATATGCCTTACTGCCTGCTTCAACAAGCGAAAGGAGCCAGAGAAGTTCGAATCTTACAGGCAGAAGCCAGGAGATACAGAGAATGATAGGCCGGTCTTTAAGGGGTATCATTGACCTGAAAAAGATAGGAGAAAGGACCATATATGTCGATTGCGATGTCCTGCAGGCAGACGGAGGTACAAGGACTGCGGCTGTCACGGGAGCGTTTATTGCCCTGGTTGAGGGGCTTTCAAAGCTTAAAAAAGCCAACATGGTTAAACTGCCTCTCATACGGGATTATCTTGCAGCAATAAGCGTCGGCATAGTTTATGGGAAACACCTTGTTGACCTGGATTATTCGGAAGATTCGGCGGCCTCTGTTGATTTCAACGTAGTTATGACAGGCAGTGGAGAGTTCGTAGAAATACAGGGTACGGCCGAAGGAGCTCCTTTTGACAAAAACGGGCTTTCGTCGCTGCTGAAGATTGCAGAAGACGGCATAAAAGAAATTGTTGAAATAGAAAAAGGGGTTCTCAAGGATGAAATTGCATTTTTACTTGGCAACTAAAAATCTCAACAAGGTAAAAGAAGTCCGCAAAATTATGGCATTGAAAGAAATAGAGGTTCTGCCATGTCCGGAAAAAATCTCTTTTCCTGAAGAAATCGGAAAGACATTCCGTGAAAATGCGCTTGCCAAGGCTTCCTTTCTTGCACGTAATCTTCCGGGCGAACCTGTTGCAGGAGAAGATTCCGGACTTGAGGTTGAAAAGCTTTGCGGTTTGCCGGGAGTCAATTCGGCAAGGTTTGCAGGAAAACACGGGAATGATAAGGAAATTATTGCAAAATTGCTTGATATGCTTTCGAAATACAGGCGGGTTGAAGAAAGAAAGGCAAAATTTGTCACGGTTATTGCTTTCTTGGATTCTAAAGGTGCAAGGTTTTTCAGGGGAGAGGTGGAAGGTGTAATATCCTTCAGTCCAAGGGGTTCAAACGGTTTCGGTTACGACCCTGTATTTGAATTGCCTTCAACGGGGAAAACCTTTGCGGAATTAACCTCCGAAGAAAAAAACATGGTAAGCCACAGGTCCGAGGCATTCAGAAAACTTTCTTTATATTTGCTAAAAGAGACAGAAAAAGGGTAAAATAGTAAATCTTTTGAGAAATACATGAAATCCGAATTTTGAAATTTGTATTTATTTTATTGGCGGGGTAGCTCAGTGGCAGAGCAGCCGGCTCATACCCGGTATGTCTGGGGTTCAAATCCCCATCCCGCTACTCAGGATGGGATTTGAACCCACCGGGGTTCAAACCGACTGAAGAAGCCTGGTTTTGCAAGCTGAGCTTCATGCGGACCTTTACCTTTATCTCTTACCTGTTTACCATTATGGTTAATTTAAGCAACTGGAGAAAAAAGTGTATATGGAATTGAAAGGAACTCCTTTTCAAATCGGCAAAAAAATAGGCTTGCATTCAAAAAGCATTATCTCCAGGCGTATAAGGCAGATTAATGAAATTGAGCGGATAAAAAAAATCCCTCCGCGTATTGTAAATGCACGTATAAGGGATTTCACATCACTGATTGGCCGTGTTTCTCCCCACTGGCTCGAAGAGATGAAAGGAGAGTCTGTAGCGGCCGGAGTTGATACCGGCAGGTTGATTTTTTTGAACTGCCTTCCTGACGGCTTTTATTCTGAACTCCCTCCCGGTTTTTTCATTGATACATACCAGAATTGTTCTTCTTTTGTTGACGTGGGTTCTGAAAAAAATATTTTGTTCAAGATACGCGATGAGAAAAATTTTCCACAGTCTTTTTCCGTTCTTCAAAACAGCGGTTTTCTATCTGCCCATGCAGGGCGTGATATCGGGAATATCGGTTTTGCCCATTTTTTCAACGAAAAAGCTCTGGCAGGAGCCAATAACACGGGTTCTTTCACCAAGCATGCGACAGACAAACCCTTGTTCAACGATTGCCATGTAATGCGTTATATAGCCGAAAGGGCTGTTTCCATAAAGGATATTCCGTCTCTCGTGGAAAGATTGCTTGAGCAGAAAGCCCTTGGAGGTGCAAACGGTGAAAGAGGTGCTCTTTTTTTATTTGCTGATTGTGAAGGCGGTTTGCTCGTAGAATGCGATTCCCGGGATTATGCCGCCAGGTTTATTTCAAAGGGAAGGCGGGTCATATCTAACCATTACGTTACTGCAAAGGCAAAAAAGTGGGAATCCGCGGCTCCGAATAGAAACACTCTTGCCCGCAGGGAAAGGCTTGGATATCTTCTTTCAAGAAATGCCGGAAATCTTTCCCCCGAGAGCCTTTTCAGATTTTCGAGGGATAAGAAAAATGAACCTGACAGTTTATGCAGGGACAATATGGATAATATTATGATAACCGTTTCAGTTCAATGCCAGGTTATAAGCAGGGAAAAACCTTCCGACTCTTTGAACTATATTTGTTGCGGTAATCCCTTGCATTCGGTTTTTATTCCGGTTCCGGTTACGCATGTCAGGACTTATATACCTATGCTTGACGGTTCTTTCTGGAAGTCCTCAAGAAAAGAATGTGGAGGCAAGCTGTGCTGGAAGGAATTTTCAGCAGAAATGGAAAAATTTGAAAAAAGAGCGGTTCAATCAGAAAATATTTCCTGTCTTTTCGATGAAGCTTACGGCCTGTTTAAAAAGGCGGCATGATATGGCAAAGAAAAAAAATATAATAAGCGATATGCAGATGAGGGAAGTCCTGGATAATCTAATAGCCAGGAGCGTAACGGTAATTCCCGAAGATGTAAATGACTGTTTGAATGATATTCTCGGCAAGGAATTGCCGGGCAGCATGGCGGAAAAGAGTATGAAAGCGACCCTGGAAAACCTTGAACTGTGCAAAAGGGAATCTCTTCTTGCCTGTCCCGATACTGGATACCCTCTTTTTTATTTCCGCGTGGGGGAAGGAATTTTTCCTGAAAAAGGGCTCTCTTCCATTTATGACTTATGCCGTTGCTCGGTAAAGAATGCGACAGAGAATAACAGGTTGCGCAAAACCATGGTTCATCCTCTTACCCGGCATAATCCGGGGACAAATGTTCTCCAGTTTCTTCCAAAGGTAGAGATTAAATTCTCACGTGGGATAGATTATATAGAAGCGACTTTTGTTCCCAAGGGCGGAGGTTCGGAAATTTTCGGCACTTTTTACAGGATGATAACGCCTGTTGACGGATTGAAAGGCATAGAAAAATTTATCATAGATTCTTCAATGAGGGCAATGGAGTCCGGAAAGAGCTGTCCACCGAATCTTATAGGAATAGGAATAGGAGGAACTGCCGACCTTTGTATGAAACTTGCAAAAGAATCGGCATTGCTCAGGCCGGTTGGCAGCAGACATCCGGAGAAACTTATTGCCGACATGGAAATTTCACTCAGGGACGATATCAATTCACTCGGAATCGGGTCTATGGGGACGGGAGGAAAAACTTCCCTGCTGGACCTTCATATTGAATATGCCGCTTCTCATACCGCGGCTCTTCCTGTGGCTTTTAACTGCCAGTGTTCCGTATGCCGGCGGGCTACGGCGAGAATATATCCCGGCGGCATCGTGGAAATGCTGGATTGTCCTGACTGGTTTGAGAGAGGTGAGATATGATAAAAGAGCTTCTATTGCCGCTTGACAGAGAAAGCGTAAGCAATCTTAAGGCAGGGGAACTGGTGACTCTTTCCGGAAGGCTGTTTACAGGCAGGGAATCTTTTTATATAAGGGCTGTTGAAGAGAGTATACTTCCGCCACTGGATTATGACCGTATAAATGTCATGATGCACGTGGGTCCCGTCATTGATAAAGATTATTCAGGATGGAACGTGAAAGGATTGACTCCCACAACAAGCATAAGAATGGAAAAATATGCAGGGCAGCTTATAAAAAAACTTAAAACAAGGGCATTGATAGGAAAAGGTACCATGGGCAGTAAAACCATGGCTGCAATGAAAGAAATAGGAGCGGTACACCTTTCTCCCTTGGGCATATATCCCGTTCTTCTTGCCAGGCAGATAAAAAAAGTTGAAAAAGTCTATTTCCTCGAAGAAGTAGGGCCTACAGAAGCTACGTGGATTTTCAACGTGAAACAATTCGGCCCCTTTCTTGTTGATATGGATATTTACGGCACCAATTATTTTGACAGACTTATTTCGGATTCCAGGGAAGAGATGAA
>DAOQVZ010000019.1:0-24003 GCA_035341815.1 bacterium | reverse complement strand
TCTTTAATAACGGAGGGAACTGTTGGAGGGCAGAGTGCGTATTGCCTGTTCTGCAGTTCGTAAGGATATGGAGCCAGGCAGTCTGCCAGTATTGCCAGCGCATATAAAACAGCTAAAATCCACAGGGATAGATAGGAGACCCTGTTTGCATGTTTAAGTCTTGCCATGAAAATTTTCATCTCAACCTCACCCGCGGGTCTGCAACCGCTATGAGTATATCCGCCACCAGGTTGCCCAGTATAAGCAGTATGCCTCCTATCAGCAGGGAAGCCATGACAAGATACAGGTCCTGGGAAAGAACCGCATCAAGTATGAGCCTGCCCATGCCGGGCCAGTTGGTCACTATTTCTATAAGGGCCGCCCCGCTCAGTATCGAGGAAAGCGTGTATCCGAAGATTGTTATCATGGGATTTATTGCGTTCCTGAGGGCGTGCCTGAAATATATCCTCGATTCACTCAGTCCTTTTGCGCGCGCTGTTGTTATGTAAGGGCTGCCGAGAGCTTCAAGGAAATTGTTTTTCATAAGGCGGTACAAAGAGCCTATCCCTGCAAGGGTCAAGGCAATTCCGGGCAGCAGAAGGTGTTTGAGATAGTCTGCAAATTTTTCCCATCCCGTAGCATTAATGCTGAAAACGCTTGTCGTGCCTCCCACCGGAAAGATGGTTGTTCTTGCGGCGAAAAAGACCAGCAGCATGGCTATCAAAAAAGAAGGGATGGATATTCCTATGTAAGCAAGAAAGGAAAGCATTTTGTCCTGCCACCTGCCTTCTTTTACGGCGGCAAAGATTCCAAGCGGTATTGCCGCCGCCCAGGTAAAGAATATTGAAAACAGTGATAAAGAAAGGGTATTTTTCAGTTTCTGCCTTATCAGGAAAGATACTGGCACGTGGTATGAGAAAGACTCTCCCATGTTGAACGTGGCTATATTTTTCAGCCAGTAAAGATACTGGACGAAAACGGGTTTGTCAAGACCGAAATTTCGCCTCATGGATTCTATCGTTTCCTGGGATATTTCGGGGTTCATGCGCAGCTGGGTAAAGTAATCGCCCGGTGCCATCTGTATGATAATGAAAGATATGAAAGTCATGCCGAAAATAAGGGGAATAAACTGTAAAAGGCGTTTGAGGATATATCTTTTCATTCTTTTTATTTTACTTTTATACGGGGAAAAATCAAGAAAAATAATGCGTGTGCTATAATGGAACAAAGGGAGGCGCAATGGAATATATACAGGTTTTTACCGCGTTTGAGAAGAAAAAGGATGCAGAAAAAATCGTGGGTATCCTGCTTGAAAAACGGCTTGCCGCCTGCGTGCAAATGGTGCCCGTGGAAAGCGTTTATAGGTGGAAAGGCAGGGTAGAACGCGCAAAAGAAGTAGTGTGTGTCATAAAAACGAGGAAAAGTCTTTACGGAAAGATTGAAAGGGAAATCATGGCAAACCATCCCTACGAGGTCCCCGAGATTATCTCGGTTCCCGTACACAGGGGAAGCAAAGGGTATCTCGGGTGGATTGGGAAAGAGACCTGAAGAGTATTTTTTTGTCCGTGGGGGGGCGATTGTGTTAATATATAGCGATGGAATCGAAGAATCTTAAAATTAAGGGTATAGAGGATTTATCGGCGGGCCACTGGCTTCTTGAGCTTGAAAATTCTTTCAGCGAAAAGCCCATGCCTGGCCAGTTCATTCATATCAAGGTCGCTCCTTTTTTTCTCAGGCGCCCTTTCTCGATAGCAGGCTGTGACAGAGATAAGGTAACCATACTGTTCAGGGTTGCCGGTGAAGGTTCTCAGGTTCTCAGCCATGCCCGGAAAGGAGATGTTTTGAGCGTAATAGGTCCCCTTGGAACGCCTTTTCCGCTCAGGAAAAGATGGAAAAAAGCTTTTCTTGTGGCGGGAGGAACGGGTGCGGCTCCCCTTTTTTTCCTTTCGGGAGAACTTGCCGGACAAAAGAAGGATATCCTCTTTTTTTACGGGGCAAGGGACAAAAGCAACATCATGTTCAGGATGCTTCCGGCCGGGATTGATTTTATCTTCAGCACGGATGACGGCAGCTACGGGGAAAAGGGATTGATAACCGGCGCCCTGGATAGCTGCCTTAAAGGGGGTTTTCTGCCTGACGTTATCTACGCTGGCGGCCCCCGCGGTCTTTTGAAGGAGGTTGCCGGGTTTGCGGAAAAGTTTTGCATCCCCGCTTTTGTCTCCCTCGAAAACAGGATGGCCTGCGGCACGGGTTTATGCTACGGCTGCGTGACAAAAATCAGGACGCGGGAAGGATGGGAGTACAAAAGAGTATGCAAGGACGGCCCTGTTTTCAGCGCTTCGGATGTGGCATGGGAGGAGGACTGAATGCTCAGAGTAAAAATTGGCGGGCTGGCTTTGAAATCTCCCGTTATCATGATGAGCGGTATCTTCAGTTACGGGGAGATTGACCTGAAATACCTGGACTACTCGCAAATCGGGGCTGTTGTGACAAAGACTATCACCCTTGAACCGAAGGAAGGCAATCCCCAGCCCAGGATATGGGAAGCCGGAAGCGGCATGCTGAATTCGATAGGACTGCAGAACCCGGGTATCAGCGCTTTTGTGTCCCGCCATCTTCCCGGGATAATGGAGAGAGGGGTAACGACCATAGTCAGCATATCCGGGCAGGATTCCGGCGAGGTTGTGCGGATGATAGAGATTCTTCTCAGGGAAGGAGTCAAGGCGGTTGAAATCAACCTTTCCTGTCCCAACGTGCACAGGGATAAACCCATGGTTTCCCAGTCTGCGGAGATGACGTACAGGCTGATAAAAGATTCAAAAAGCGCATCCGGCAATATGCTCCTGATAGCCAAGCTTTCTCCCAACGTGACCGATATTGCAGAGATAGCTGTTGCGGCCGAGCAAGCCGGGGCCGGCGCCCTGAGCCTCATAAATACCGTGAAAGGGCTGTGCGTGGATATTGAGGGAAGAAGGATAGTGGAAGGAGGGTATTCCGGACCGCCCATAAAGCCCGTGGGGCTTAAGGCGGTATATGAAGTTTTCAGGAAGGTAAAGGTTCCCCTGATAGGCATAGGCGGTATAGAAAAGGGCAGGGACGCCCTTGAATATATTCTTGCGGGAGCTTCTGCAGTGGGCGTGGGAAGCGGATTCTTTTCAAACCCGGGACTGCCCGGAGAAATATGCAGTGCGGTAAAGGATTTTATTTTGGCAAACAAGTTCAAAAGCATAAGGTATATTGCAGGGCTGTTCAATGAAAAAGAAGAAAATAGTTCCGGAAAGAAAAAAAGAAATTGACTTCTGGCGTTTTTTTGTACTCATAAGCGTATCAGTCTTTCTTTTTCTCAGGTTTTTTGCCGACGGGCTGAGCTACCCGGGCTTCAATTTTTTCTGGAACGTATATTTTTTCCTGCTCGTTGTCATAAAGCTTGCAAGGGAAAGGCTTAAAAAGAAATTTTTCAAAGAAGAGTTCGTCATATTTCTCTTTTTTCTCTTTTCCGTCATTTCATCGGGACTGTCTCCCGTCAAAGGCGCCGGCATCATGTACAACTCCCAGATACTCGCCTATATCTGCTTTTTTTCGCTTATCATACACAACCTGAAGCCCTCCGGCGTTAAAGTCCTCTATTACGCGTTGCTCGGCAGTGCCCTTTGCATAACCCTCTACGGGTTACACCAGTATTTCTGGGGGCTTGAGTCTACCAGGCAGCTTGTCCATTCAAATCCCGACCTTTTAAGAAACCTTCCTCCCACTTTCTTATCGAGGCTTGAAAGCAAGAGAATCTTCGCCACTTTTGTCTATCCCAACATATATGCTTCTTTCCTGCTCTTCATTATTCCCGTTTCATTCTTCATGTTTGTTTCGGACGAGAAAAAGATAATCAGGTTTTCTTCCCTCGCGGTTTTAATACTCGCTTTTTACAACCTTCTTCTTACGGGTTCGCTCGGCGGTATTCTCATATGCCTTTTTTCTGCTTTACTCATGCTTCTCTTTGTTCTTATAAAGGACAGGAAAAAACTCGGCATTGTTGTTCTGTGCCTGGTTTTCCTGCAGATAGCGGCTATCTTTGCAGTCTATGGTGCGGGCAGACTGCCGAAAATATCTTCTCTTGAAGACCGTATCGGTTACTGGCAGGCGGCTGTCCGGATATTCCGTGAAAGCCCTTTTCTGGGAGCGGGGCCGGGCAATTACATGCATAACTATACAAGGTTTAAACGTCCTGAAAGCATGGAGGCCAAGCATGCCCATTCCATCTTTTTTGAGACTCTCGCGGAAACCGGCATCATGGGGACATTGCTGCTTTTTTCTTTCCTGGTCATGCTGCTGTTGCTATTCTTCAAAAGGGAAAAATCGCCGCCTCTTCTTTCGGGGGCGGGATTTGCTTTTCTTGCGTTTTTCCTGCACAACATGATGGATTTCAATTTCATAAATCCCGCCGTCGCGATTCTCTTTTTCCTGGCAGGCGCAACGGCTGTCGTATTAAGGAGCGGGGAGCCGGTTGCTGTCGATTCAAGATTGACAAAATGTCTTAATTGCCTTATTATAGTTACTGTGCTTTTAGTGGCTTCAAACTACGCGAGGTACACTGTTGCGGAGAAAAATATTCTCCTTTCGCAGGAATCGAAATCTTCCGTCAGCAGGCTTTTCTACATAGACAGGGCGATAAAAGTTTTCCATGAGAATTTTGAAGTCCATGAGAAGAAAGGGGATCTCTATTTTAACGAAGGCATGATGCAGAAAGACAGAATGCATTATGAAAGGGCGGTCAACAATTACCTCCGGGCCCTTGCCCTGAATCCGTATTCTTCGAGGGTTTACAGGAAAATGGCCTTCCTGTGCCAGGAGAAGGGGGATATGGCTTGTGCTGAAAGAATGCATCTCAAGGTTTTGGAAATTTACCCTTCAAAGAAGCAATACAATCTCGAAGCAGCTATTTTCTTCATGAAACAGGGAAAGGGAGAAAAGGCTGAGTACTACTATGAAAAAAGCAAATTGTTAACTGCAGCAACCATAGAGGAAGCGCATTTAGATGCCGCATACATAAAATGGATAGAATCGCAGAAATAGAAATAAGGAAACCTGACAAGATTCAGCAGTTCAAGCTTTCCCAAGACATCCAGCTACAGAAAGGGGATTTCTGCATAGTGGAGCTGTCGCAGGGCGCTGTAGACTACGGCAAATTGTGCAGGATATCCGAAGCAAAGCCTTTTCTCAAGTTCAACATAGCAGGCAGGGTTTTGAGAAAACTGACGGAAGCAGATATTCTTACCATAGAAGAAAACATAAAGAGAAAAACCGAAAATCTCGCTATATGCAGGGCAAAAGTCAAGGAATCGAAACTTCCCATGAAACTGGTTGATGCCGAATATTCCTTTGATAAAACGAGGGTCACCTTTTATTACTGGGCCGAAGAGAGGGTCGATTTCAGGAACCTTGTAAAGGAACTTGCCAAGATATTCAACTGCCGCATCGAGATGCGCCAGATAGGGCTCAGGGACGAAGCCAAGATAAAAGGCGGATACGGGATATGCGGGCGGCCTCTCTGCTGTTCCACGTTCCTGAAAAAATTTGAATCCGTGACCATGCGGATGGTAAAAAACCAGAAACTGCCTCTCGATATAAACAAGATAACGGGACAGTGCGGCAGGTTGCTCTGCTGTCTTGGATACGAAGACGAATTTTACAAAAAGAAGGAAGACGAAAAATGAAATTTTATGTAACAACGCCGCTTTATTATGTCAATGACAAGCCCCATATCGGGCATACCTACACCACCGTTGCGGCGGATGCGCTGGCGCGTTTCCACAGGTTGTCGGGCAACAGTGTTTTCTTTCTCACGGGAACCGACGAACACGGCCAGAAGATATTTGAGGCGGCTAAAAAGCAGGATATGACTCCGAAAGAGCTGGCAGATATCAATTCGGGGGTTTTTAAAAAGTTATGGGAGGACCTTGATATTTCCTACAGCCGGTTCATAAGGACAACCGAGCCGGGACATGAAGAGGTGGTAAAGAAAATCTTTGCGAAACTGCTTGAAAACGGGGACCTGTACAGGGGTGAGTACCGGGGTTACTACTGCACTCCTTGCGAGGCATACGTCCAGCCCGACGCTGAAAATGCTGGTATCTGCCCAGACTGCAAGAGAAAAGTCAGCGAAATTTCCGAGCCTTCATATTTTCTCAATATTGCCAGATACAAAGACCGGCTTGAAAAACATATTGGCGAGAACTCTTTTGTGAAACCTGATTTCAGGAAAAACGAGGTTCTCAACATGCTTAAAAGCGGGATGCCCGACGTCAGCGTGACAAGGAAAAACGTGGATTGGGGAATCCCGTCCCCGACTCCCGAAGGCTACAACATATACGTATGGATAGACGCCCTTCTCAACTATCTGAGCGGGATAGGGTATCTCAGCGATGAAAAACTCTTTGAAGAGTTCTGGCCTGCCGATGTACAGCTTATAGGCAAGGATATAATCAAGTTCCACGATATCATCTGGCCCGGAATACTTCTGGCCCTCGGCCTGCCTCTGCCCAAAACCATATTCGCCCACGGCTGGTGGACTCTCGGGAAAGATAAGATATCCAAGTCAAAAGGCAACGCCATATCCCCCCGGGCCCTCATGGATGAATACGGTGCAGACCCTTTCCGTTTCTTTCTTTTGAGGGAGGTGCCTTTCGGTTTGGACGGAGAATATTCCGACGAGAATTTCAAAAAGCGTTACAACAGCGACCTTGTGAACGATTTCGGCAATCTCGTCAACAGGACGCTGAATCTCGTGGAAACAAAGACTGCCGGGATAATACCCGACGGGTCTCCTTCCGATGAACTGGTCCGCATGTCCGGAGATGTCTACGCGGGTTACCGGAAGAAAATGGAGGCGGTGGCTTTCTCGGAAGCCATTGAAGAGGCATGGAAACTGGTGGTCTATCTGAACAAGTACCTCGATACCTCGGCTCCGTGGAAAGAGGAGTGCAGGGAAAGGGAACAAATACTCTATAATACGATGCACGGAATACGCAACGTTCTTCTTTTGATTTCGCCTTTCATACCTTCTTCCGCGGCAGCCATGTGGAAGATGCTCGGTTTCCCTAAAAGCCCTGAGGAAGAAGGTTTTTCCCTGCTGGAAAAGAAATTGCAGGGAGGCATCAGGACCAACAAGAGAGAAATTCTCTTTGCGAGGAAAAAATGAAACCCATTTACAAAAGGTTTATCCTGAAACTCTCGGGAGAGGCGCTTCAGGGGCAGAACGGTTTCGGGGTCAATTCCGAGGCGCTTATATCCATATCCAGGGAGATAAAGGAAGTCCAAGCCATGGACTGCGAGATAGGCATTGTCCTGGGCGGCGGCAATATATACAGGGGCAACTCGAGGGACAAGAACGTCATAGACAGGGTGAACGGCGATTACATGGGCATGCTTGCCACGGTCATAAACGGGCTTGCCCTCCAGAACACCCTTGAGAAGATGGGACTGGAGACCAGGGTCCAGAGCGCGTTTGACATGAAGCAGTTCTGCGAGCCGTACATAAGAAGAAGGGCGATAAGGCACCTTGAGAAGAAGAGGGTGGTGATTTTCGTCGGGGGGACTGGAAACCCTTATTTTACAACCGATACCGCCGCCGCCCTGAAAGCCGTGGAAACAGGGGCGGAAGCCGTGCTCAAGGCGACCAAGGTCGACGGGATATATACCGCAGACCCTTTCCTCGACCCGAAGGCCAGGCGCTACAGCAGGCTCACTTACATAGAGGTGCTTCAGAAAAGGCTCAAGATTATGGACAGCGCGGCTATTTCCCTTTGCATGGAAAACCGCATACCTGTTATCGTATTCAACCTTTTTGAAAAAGGCAACCTGCAGAAAGTTGTTGTGGGAAAAGGCAGAAGCACTATTTTGACGGATAGCGAAGAAAAAAAATAACTGCATGGAGGTCTGCAATGAAAAACAGGATTTTCAGTGAAACGAAAAAAAAGATGGAAGGCACGAGGGATTTTTTCAACAAGGAAATAGGAAGTTTGAGAGCAGGACGCGCTTCAATATCTCTTCTCGAAAGCATTGTTATAGAATACTACGGAGCAAAAATGCCCGTAAGCCAGCTTGCCACCATAACAATTCCCCAGCCCCAGCTGATAGTGGTCCAGCCATGGGATAAGAACATAATAAGCGATGTCAACAAGGCAATACTGAGCAGCAACCTGGGGCTTAACCCCATATCCGATTCAAGCGTGATAAAGATACCCATACCTCCTTTGAGCCAGGAGAGAAGGGAGGAGATAGTGGGCATACTGCACAAGATGGGAGAAGAAGCAAAGGTGGAAATAAGGGAAATCAGGAGGAAGGCAAACGACGAGCTGAAGAAAGGAGAGAAGTCCAAGAGTATTTCCGAAGACGATATGTACAAGGGTATAGACGAAGTCCAGGAAATAACCGACAAGTTCATCAAGGAAATAGATTCGAGGATGGAAAGCAAGTCCAAAGAAATCATGGAAGGATAATGGGAAACCTTGTTATAGCGATAGACGGACCCGCAGGTTCAGGCAAGAGCACCATTGCCATGCTCGTTGCCGAAAAGCTCGGCTTCATGTATGTTGATACAGGGGCCATGTACAGGGCGCTTACCCTCAAGGCCCTGAAAAACAGAATTCCCTTTGATGATACGGCGCGTCTTGTGGAAATGGCGAAAAATTCCAGGATGGAATTTCGCATTATGGCGGGGAAAAACCTTGTTTTCCTCGACGGCGAAAACGTCAGCGACATGATAAGGACAGAAGAAGTAAGCAGGGAGACCCGCCATGTGGCTTCCGTCCTTGCCATAAGGGAAATCTTGTGGTGCAAGCAGAGGGAATTCAGGGAGAATTATAACATAGTAATGGAAGGAAGGGATATTGGCAGCAAGGTGTTTCCCGATGCGCAGGTCAAGGTATTCCTCGATGCAAGCGTGCAGGAAAGGGCAAGGAGAAGGTACTTGCAGCTGAAGCAAATGGGTATTGAGGGAGATATTAAAAAGATAGAAGAAGAGATAAAGGCAAGAGACAAAAACGATGAAAACAGGGAAATTGCACCCCTGGTTAAACTTCCAGACTCCTGCGTCATAGACACAACAGGCGTGACAATCTCCGTCACCGTGGACAAAATCATCTCACTGGTGTCAAAAAAAACTGGCTGAAAGTATTTTAAACAAGGACGTTTTGGTTAGGTTTTGTTTCAGTTGGAATAAATTTCTGCAGTAGTTTGTTTATATGGATATCCGTTCCTTCTCTATTTGTTGATAGGAAATATCTGGAAGATGGGCTGTCTCTTTAGCATGTTCTATCGTCATACTTACCAGGTTGCCTTTTGCATCAAGGTCAACATAAACATTTTCTGATATTTCACGTGTTTCATCAACTGATTTATCGGTAAATTCAAAAAGTGCAGTATCCGTATCTGAGAAATATTTTATCTTCATATTTTATCCTCTTCGAAATTTCTGTCGAAAAATGCATTGTGAACTGTTTCTCCATCCTGCAGTAATACAACCCTGAGGTATTTCCCCTCTTCTTCTATTTTCGCCCATTTTCTTAATCTGCCATCCGACTGTGTGGATGTTTTTACAGGATTAGTTATAACCTGCACAATCCATTCTTCTTTAATACGGGACCTGTCAGATCTATTGCGAACATATGAAAAATATTGTGTATATTTTAGTTTCATATAGCTCTCATGCCAAAATTGCTATTAGAATATACCTGAAAAACCTAAAATTGTCAATCTTCTTTTTTGAGGTCAATAATTTCTGATTAAGAATGGCGAAAGAGGTGAAAAGAACATGGCAGGGAATTATTTTGCACGAGCCGGACGTTTTTCAAGAACCCATATTAAGTTTTTGGTAGCCGCAGGCTTTCTTGTGCCGGGTATTTCCGGTATTTATCCCGTGCAACGGGAAGCCTGCGTTGTTATTTTTGTAGCGGTGTCCCTAACGGGATAAAGGATTTATGCGAGAGACGGAGGACCGTCCTCCGCAAAAAACGCCGAGGACCGATCTCCATCAGAAAAAAAGTAAACAACTTCTCATGTCATTATGTCAGGAATTTCTGAGTAGAGAAATTTTTATTGGACACTACTGAATTGATATAATTATTCTGCATGACAAGATGCTCTCCGCAAAGTATTGGTTTTTAAAGGAGAACTGCAGCTAAAATTTTTCGGCAATCTTCAGCTTTGTGGCGGTTTCCCCTCCGTTCAGGAGATAAAGAAGCGGCAGGGGCCTGTCCACTCCCTCCACGAAAGGTTTTCTGGCGCTCCATGGAGTGACGGATAGGACGTTGGCGATGTCAAGCCAGTATTCGAGCCTCGCGGGGCTCAGATCCCATACCATGTGGAAATGGTTTGCGGGGGCGTAATGCTTGTATTCCATCATGGTTGCGTATTCGGGAACTACGAATGTGTGAGGCCATGTGTAATTGGATGTCCTGCATACGGCTTCCGAGAGTTTGCCGGGCAGCTCGACGGTTTCGGCCTGGTCCCACACGAGAGAAAATATCCTGCTCATGCTGCTGTATGCCAGCCTGCCTGCTATTCCTTTTATGCCGCCCGGGGAAACAAAGCTTACTGAATTCCCGAGGCCGGGAAAATATCCCTGGTCAGCAATGGGGAAAGAGACTCTATTCATAACCTGTTTGAAAGATTCTCCCGGCATTCCCGCCCAGTCAAAAGAGGCGCTGCCAGAGTTGTCCCCGTCCACAAACCCTTTCTTTTCCCACGCGGTTTTGCCCGTAAGTTTAATACCCGTTTTCTTGGCGAGTGAAATGATTTCCCATGGTTCCCATACCTTGCGGAAGTCCATGAACAAAGGTGGATTGCCGCCTGTCAGGCTTGAGAAGAAAAGCATCGTGAGAAGTCCCTGGATATCCGCCTCCGTGGCGTAAGGGACAGGCGTTTTCTTGCCGTTATGGTCAAAGGTGGAATTGAACAGGGATTCCATTACGTCAGCCACAGGCAGGGGAAGACCTCTCTTGTCAGAACCCCATTCAAGCTGGCTCATGAATCCTCCTCCTACGGCGTTTATGTCTTTCATCAGGTCCCTGACTATGAGGTACATTGCAAGGGACGTGTTGAACCTTTCGCTGTCGCCATTGCCGCGGATTTCTATCCTGCCCTTGCAGTGGGTGTCGAACCAGTTTCTCAGGTCCTTGAGTTCGTTAGCGTCGTAGGCTTTCTTTGCGAGCATGTCGGCCAGAAGTTTCATGTCGAGCCTGGTAATTTCTATTCCGAAAATGTTTCTTGTCGGTATGATATGCGCGAGAGCCGTTTCCATGCCCATGGAATCGTGTCCGAAAACGACTACTCTCCTGCCCTGCAGGGATTTGAATGTGACTGCCGCGTAAGCCCAGTCAATCAGGTCTGAGGCTGTTTTTGCGGTCATCTCAGGTTTTTCACCGGTATCCGGCCATGTGCCTATGTTTATATGCAGGAGCCTGCCATACTGAGATACAGCCCCGCTGCATGCGTGGGTATACACGACTCCGGGTTTCGGGCCGCTGTTGCCGCAAGTCAGGTTAAGAGGCGTGTCTTTCGGGAACTGCTGTATGAAGGATATGAGTGTTGGCTGGGGGAAAGACCATGTGTCGGGCACTCCCACCAGAACGTTGACCTGTTGACCGTTGAACTGCCCTGCGACCTCGTCTGCTCTTTTCTCGCTGTCTATGAGGGTATCGCTGCAAACGACCTTGACGGCAGAGCCGTCTGCAAGCTTCATATCTTTTGCAAGAATGGCGGCGGTCATGCGGGCTATGTTGCGCGCCCTTGTTCTTGATTGTTTGTCAATCCGCGGGTCGCAGGGTGCAAAGACTCCTACCACGGGGCTTTTTGGGGAAAAACTATTCGATGAACTGACTTTTTTTGCTTCCATCTGTCCTCCGCTGGTTGTCAGGCTGCGGAGATATGGGAAGGCCGGTCTTGAAACGGATGCTCAGCTTGTAAGAGCCTGTTTCCTGCTCAATTTGACTTTGCCCTTGTCATCCATGCCTATGAACTTGACCTTTATCTTGTCGCCCACTTTCACTATATCTTCAACTTTTTTTACCCTGTGTGGGGCAAGCTCTGAAATATGTACAAGGCCGTCCTTGCCGGGCAAAAACTGGACAAAAGCGCCGAACTCCATTATTTTTACAACCGTTCCTTCGTAAATCCTGCCTGTCTCTGGTTCTTCCGTCAGCCCTTTTATAATATCGGCCGCAGCTTCGCATGCCTTGCAGTCGATAGAAAATATCTTGACCGTGCCGTCGTCGTCTATGTTTATGTCGGCTCCCGTGTCCTCGATAATCTTTTTTATCATCTTGCCGCCGGGGCCTATGACAAGGCCTATCTTGTCCGTTTTTATTTTGAGTGACAGCATTCTGGGAGCGTATATGGATATTTCCGGGCGGGTTGCCGCAATTGTTTCCGACATCTTCTTCAGTATTCCCATCTTTGCGCCGTTAGCCTGCAAAAGGGCTTCCTTCATTATCGCCGTTGTCAGCCCGGAACCCTTGACGTCCATCTGGAAACCCGTGATACCTTTTTCCGTGCCTGCGAGTTTCAGGTCAAGGTTGCCGTAATGGTCTTCTTCTCCCGCTATGTCGGTAAGAAGTATGTACTTGTCCCCCTCCTTTATTATGCCAAGCGAAACTCCCGCCACGTGCTTGTTGAAGGGAACTCCCGCGTCCATGAGGGCAAGGCTGCTTGCGCATACCGTCGCCATTGAAGAAGAGCCGTTTGACTCAAGTATGTTAGCCACTATTCTTATCGTGTAGGGAAATTTTATTTCATCGGGGATGAAACCTGAAAGAGACCTTTCTGCAAGCGCACCATGTCCTATTTCGCGCCTCGAAGTGCCCCTCAAAAATGCCACCTCTCCAACAGAGAAAGGCGGGAAGTTGTAATGGAGCATGAATTTCTTGGTCGATTCGGCGTGCAGTCCGTCTATAATCTGTTCGTCATCGCTGGTGCCAAGTGTCACGGAAGCGAGGCACTGGGTCTGCCCCCTTGTGAAAAGAGCAGAACCGTGTGTTCTCGGCAGAAGTCCTACGCTGCATTCTATGGGCCGTACTTCTGTGGGAGTTCTTCCGTCAAGCCTTTTTCCCGTTTCAAGTATGGCTTTCCTGATGCTGTTCTTCAACAGCATATTGAATATTTCTTTTGCCTCTTTTTTCTTTTCTTCGTCTTCGAAGGAAGCAAGAAAACTCTCTTCAAGGGATTTGTAAAACTCTTCCCTTGCCTTTTTTTCAGGGTAAGAGTAAGCGTCCATTATCTTTCCGGATATCAGCTTTTCGGCCGATACCATGACGGATTCGTCATACAGGGGCTGGACAACTTCCATTTTCTCCGCGGAGAAATCGTTCATGGCGTCCAGTATTTTTTTTATCTCGCCGCGGCCGAATTCCACGGCCTCGATAAACTGTTCCTCCGATATTTCTTTTCCTTCTCCCTCCACCATCACGATGGATTCGGCTGTTGCGGAAATAATAAGGTTTACCGAACTTTTCTCCATCTGTGCGAAAGTCGGGTTTATAACATAATTATTGTCTATGAAGCCCACCCTGGCACATGCCATGGGCCCTTTGAAAGGGATGCTCGATGAATGGAGCGCCAGTGCGGCGGCGTTGACAGAAAGGATGTCGGGATTGCTTTCCAGGTCGGCAGAAAGCACGTTGACTATGACCTGTACCTCGTTGAGAAAGTTTTCAGGGAAAAGAGGTCTTATGGAGCGGTCTATGATGCGGCTTACCAGTATTTCTCTCTCGTTGGGTCTTCCTTCTCTCTTGAAAAAACCTCCGGGAATCTTGCCCGCAGCCGATATATGTTCCCTGTAATCGCAGTTAAGGGGGAAAAAACCCGCGTCTTCCTTCGCTTCCTTGTTGCCTACAACGGTGGCAAGAACTATGGTGTCTCCCATTCTTGCCCATACGGAGCTGTCGCTCTGTTTTGCTACAAAACCTGTCTGTAAAGATATCGAGGTTCCGCCGACAGGTATTTCCACTTTTTTATTTGTCATTATTTTATTTCCTAAGGTTAAGCTTGGTTAGAATTTCCTGGTACTTGGAAGGGTCTGTTGCCTGCAGGTATTTGAGAAGCCTGCGACGCTGGCCGATGAGCTTGAGGAAGCCTCTTCTCGAGTTGGTGTCTTTTTTAAACTTGGCAAAATGTTCATTGAGCGCATCTATTCGGGCCGTGATAAGAGCAATCTGCACTTCCGGTGAACCGGTATCTTTCTCGTGCCTTCCAAAACCTTTTACGACTGTTTGTTTTTTTTCTGTTTCAATCATGATACTTTCTCCTTCTGCTTTTATTTGTTTTTTTCGTTACAATGCAACTTAAACGATATTATACAACTTTAATTTTTTCTTGTCAACAAACTGCCTTGTATGTTAAATTATATACCGCTATGAAACAATATAAAAGGGTTAGGGGCATGCATGATATCATGCCCGGGGAGACCGAAAAGTGGCAGTACGCCGAAAAAATCATTTCGGAAACTGTCAGGCTTTTCAATTACAGGGAACTGCGCACGCCCGTTATAGAAGAACAGTCCCTTTTTGAAAGGAGTATCGGTTCTGAATCGGATATCATATCCAAGGAGATGTATACCTTTCAGGACAAGAAGGGCAGGAATCTTGCCTTGAGGCCTGAAGGGACCGCTTCGGCTGTAAGGGCGTTCATAGAGTCGGGGCTGTTTTCTGCCAAAAACATTACCCGTCTCTGTTATTACGGACCGATGTTCAGGTATGACAGGCCGCAGAAAGGAAGATACAGGCAGTTTTATCAGTTCGGGGTTGAACTGCTGGGGGGATTTTCTCCTTTTTTTGACGGAGAAGTTATTGAAATTCTTTACTCCATAATAAACAATCTCGGGATAGAAGGATGCTATTTCGGCATAAATACCCTTGGATGCAGGGAATGCAGGGAAAAGTATACGGGAAAAATAAAGGAGTATCTTTCTTCTGCCAGGGAAGCCCTGTGTGAAGATTGCAAAACAAGAATCGAAAATTCTCCGCTTAGAATACTCGACTGCAAAAACGACCGATGCAGGGAACTGACAAAAAACATCCCTTCCATAAAGGAAGTGCTTTGTACCGAATGTACCATCCATTTTGACTCGGTTCTTGAATATCTCGGGAAAAAGGGCATTGCCCATGATGTACAAACGAATCTTGTGAGGGGGCTGGATTATTACACGAGAACGGTTTTCGAAGTCTATATTAAGGGGGATAATAACGCAATAGCCGCCGGAGGCAGGTACGACATGCTTGTCAGGGAACTTGGAGGAGAAGATATTCCTGCGGTAGGGTTTGCGATAGGGATGGAAAGGCTACTGACTCTCATGGATGCCAAACTGCCTGTTTTGCCGGCGGTGTACCTTGTATGCATGGGGGCGGAAGCGAGAAACGCGTGCGTTGATATTGCGGCAGGATTGAGGAAAGAAGGCATAGCTGCCGAGATGGATTATGACGACAAGTCTTTGAAAGCGGCTCTCAGGACGGCTGACAGGGCCCGTATCGAATGGTGCGTCATACTGGGAGAAAGAGAACTGGAAAAGGGAATAATCCTTTTCAAGAACATGGTTACGGGCGTTCAGGAAGAAATCAGTTCGGAAGGCTGTATACAAAGGATAAAGGAGCTTATAAAATGCTGAGGAGCCATACTTGCGGGATTCTTAACAAGAACAATCTTGGTGAAAAAGTTGTTTTATGCGGCTGGGTAAATTCCATAAGAGACCATGGTGGATTGACTTTTTTTGACATCAGGGACAGGTATGGGATTACCCAGGTAGTATCTTCACCCGAAGAAACTGATAACATTCTTTATGAAAAAGTCAAAGCCCTGCGCAACGAATGGGTGGTAATGATAGAAGGAGAGGTGGCCGCAAGGCCTGAAGAGACAGTGAATTTGAAGATACCAACGGGAGAAATAGAGATTAAGATAATTAACCTTTCCGTACTTAACAAGTCAAATGCTCTGCCTTTCGAACTTTCCGAATCGGATAAGACAGGTGAGAACCTGAAACTTAAGTACAGGTATATAGATATAAGGAATGCCAGGCTGCAGAATAACCTTCGCAGCAGGGCCCTTTTCTGCCACAAGATGAGAGAATTTCTGCTGTCTGAAAATTTCATAGAGACGGAAACGCCCGTTCTCACCAAAAGCACACCCGAGGGAGCCAGAGATTTTATTGTTCCGTCAAGGTTGAACCCCGGCAAGTTTTACGCTCTGCCCCAGTCTCCCCAGCTTTTCAAACAACTTCTCATGGTGGGCGGGCTCGACAGGTATTTCCAGATTGCCAAGTGTTTCAGGGATGAAGACCTGCGCGCGGACAGGCAGCCTGAGTTTACCCAGCTGGACGTGGAGATGTCGTTTGTTGAAGAAGAGGATATAATAGGCATAACAGAGAGGCTTCTGAAGCATGCGGTGGAGGGGATTTTTGGAAGGGAAGTGAATATTCCTTTTCCCAGGATGGCTTATTCCGATGCCATGAGCAAGTATGGTTCCGACAAACCCGATACAAGGGTTGACATAATATATAAAGACCTTTCGGATGCAATAAGGCTGACCGACATAAAGGTTCTCAACAATATTCTTGACAGGGGGGGCGTAATAAAGGGATTTACCTTTCCTATGGGAGACAAGCTTTCGTTGAAAGACATAGAAAACCTTGACAGATACATAAAGGAAGAAGGCGGGGGAGGTCTTGGATGGATAAGGTATAAGGGGGACGATATACAGAGCCCGCTTAAAAAATTTCTTGCAAAAGAAGCGGTGGAAATGCTTAAGCCTGAAAAAGAACCCGGGAATTCCATCCTTTTTTTTCTCGGGGGGAAAGAAAAGTGGGTCAATGAAAAACTGAACAGGATAAAAGAAGTTGTGCTGGAAAAAATACCTCAGTTGGTGAAACCCGGCGTTTTCAATTTTTTGTGGGTTACAGATTTTCCTCTTTTCGAGTTCAACGAGGAAGAAAACAGGATACAGGCCGTTCACCATCCTTTCACTTCACCAGCCGCTTCTGATATACCGAATTTGCAGAAAGCTCCCCTGGCTGCCAGGTCAAGGGCGTATGATATTGTGCTTAACGGAAACGAAATAGGCGGCGGGAGCATAAGGATACACAACAGGTCGCTGCAGGAAGAGATATTCAGTCTCATAGGATTGAAGGAGGAAGTTTACAGGGAAAGGTTCGGTTTTCTTCTTGATGCCCTTGAATTCGGGGCGCCTCCTCACGGAGGCATAGCTCTGGGACTGGACAGGCTTATGATGCTCATGCTTGGGGAAAACAGCATAAGAGAGACCATTGCTTTTCCCAAAACGCAGAAAGGAACATGTCCCCTGACGCTGGCTCCGGGAGAAGTGGAAAAAAGGCTTCTTAAAGAAAACCGCATTCAGGTTGACATTCCTCAGATAGAATGATAGTATAAAAGTAAACTGAGAAGCATAAAATGTAAAATTGGAAATAAACAGTTTTATGGCAATCTAAACCGGGCATTTTTTTGCTGTTGCCGGCAAAGAAAAATTACTTATTTCGTACGTACTGGTTATGCTTTTAAAGAGAGGGCAGATAATATGAAAATAAAATTGACAGTGGTTTTATTGGTTGCGGCTCTGTTGTTGTCAGGCTGTATTACGACTAAGGAACCTGTAATGGAGACACCTGAAAAAACCAGGGAAGAAATTATTGAGATGCAGCTGAAGCAAACTCTGGCGATAGCTGAAACAAGTCTTGAAGTAAGCAAGAATGCAGAAAAGCTGGCCATGGAAGCGCTTGAAAAGAGCAGGAAGTCGGAAGCTGTAAGCTCCGGGGCTCTCGATGCTGCAAACGAAGCAAGAAAATTCGCTGAAGAAGAGACTTTGAAGGCGATAAACGCCGCCAATGAAGCCAAGAAAGTTTCAGAGCAGGAGTCAGAGAAGGCAATAACTGCCGCAAACAGGGCTTCCAAGCTTGCCATGGACCATGCAGATAAATCGGCAGAAAGAGCCATAGCGGCAGCCAACAATGCCATACAGGCTGCAAACACTTCAAGCGAAAAATCCATTGCGATTGCAAACCAGACTATTGCAGAGATTAACAGGATGAGAGCCGCCGCGGTGATGAAACCCGCGGAAGAACCCATTATAATGGATGAACCGAAAGCGGAAAGGACATACGTGATAAAAAGGGGAGATACGTTAAGCACGATAGCCCGTAAACATTACGGAGATTCATCAAAATGGAGTCTGATTTACAAGCATAACCGCAATGTCCTGAAAAGTCCCAATATAATTCCTTCTGGAGTGAAAATAATCATACCTTGAAATGGCGATAATAAGAGAAGTCTATCTCACCAATGAAGACGCACAGCTGATATTTGGCATTCAGGACAGCAACATATCTTACATGGAACATCTCCTGAACGTTCAACTATATACCCGCGGCAACCTTCTCAGAATAAAAGGGGAAGAAAAATTCATTGAAAAGGCACTTCTCTTTATTGAAGAATTAAAACTGAATGTAAAAAACAGAAAAACCTTGCCGAAAAGCGAAATACTCAGAATTGCCGGAAATTTCAAGACAGAAAAAGAGGAAATTCCCAAAGATGAAAATGTTATAGAAGTTGATTCAAAAAGAATCTTTATCCAACCTAGAAGTCCAAGGCAGAAGGAATATATCTCCTCCATAAGAAATTACGATTTAACCATGGGGATAGGCCCGGCAGGCACGGGAAAGACATACCTGGCTGTGGCCTGCGGTATCGAGCTGATAAAGAAAGGTTTTTTTCAGAGGGTAATCCTTACCAGGCCGGCCCTTGAAGCGGGAGAGAGGCTGGGATTTTTGCCCGGAGACCTTGAAGAAAAGATTAAACCGTACCTCCAGCCCATATATGACGCGCTTTACGATATCTTGCGTTACGACGAACTGAAAAAATGGACTGAAAGGAGAATTCTCGAGGTGGTTCCTCTTGCTTACATGAGGGGCAGAACGTTGAGCGATGCTTTTATTATACTTGATGAAGCACAGAATACGACGTTCGAACAGATGAAGATGTTCCTTACAAGAATAGGCATCAATTCCAAGGCGGTAGTAACCGGAGATATTACCCAGATAGACCTGCCTCTTACCTCTCAGACTTCGGGTCTGGTTGAAATACAGAAGATACTATACAGGATTAAGGGGATAAAATTTGTCTATTTTTCCAACAGGGATGTTGTAAGGCATACTCTGGTCAAGAAAATAATTGATGCTTATGAAAAACACATTAAAGAGAAAGAGTCCCGTATTCAGGATAAATAACCGCCAGAAAAAAATCAGCATAAATCTCAGCGACATTAGAAAGGTTTTTGAGGGGAATTCCGAATTTTTTTCCCCCCCGCCTCAGGAAATCGGAGTAACCATTGTCAGCGACAGGGTTATAAGGAAAATAAACAGGCAATTCCTGGAAAAAGACTCATCTACAGACGTGATAAGCTTCAAAATGTCAAGGAAATACGGAGAGATTATCATCTCTGCTGAAACAGCCTTGAAAAACAGTTCCGTTTACGGAAAAACTCTGGAGAAAGAAATTATCTACCTTATTGTCCACGGATACCTACATCTCAAGAATTACAGGGATTATACGCCTTCCGAACAGCAAAAGATGCTGGCACTGCAGGATGATATTTTCAGTGGACTGACGGAGAAATAATATTGATATGGAAATGCACAATAACAGGAACAGGAAGGATATTGTATCGAGTTTCAACGATGCGATGTCTGGGTTGATACATATAATAAAAAAGGAAAGAAATTTCAGGATACATCTAATATTCGGTTTTCTGGTTATAGCAGGAAGCCTGTTTCTCAACATTCCCTTGTCAGAGTTTCTCATCCTTCTTCTCGTGATAGGGATGGTTCTTTTTGCGGAAATCATAAACACCGCGATAGAGATAGTTGTAGATGCCTTCACGGACAAGCACCATTCCGAGGCAAAAAAAGCCAAGGATGTTTCAGCTTCAGCGGTTTTTATCGCTGCTGTTTCTGCGGTAATTGCTGGATACTTCATACTGGTGAAGTATTTCCCCGCAGGTTGGCGGGACGTATTCAGAAACATAGCCGAATCTCCCTGGTACATGAGTTTCATTGCCCTGGTTCTTGTAATTGTTCTTGCCCTTGTAATGAAATTGCTCATTTCGAAAAAGATGTCTCTTGCAGGAGGAATGCCGAGCATACACAGCGTTATGGCTTTCAGCATCTGGACTGCGATATCCCTGCTTACTTTTCATGACTTCCCGGTAATATCCCTTCTGGTATTCATTCTTGCATTCTGGGTTGCCCAGGGAAGAGTCCTTAGAGGGATACATAAGATAGAAGAGGTTATCATAGGGGGCATCATAGGAATTTTTTTCACGATTCTTGTTTTTCAACTCTTCTGGAGATAAAATGCATAGTCTGAAACGGGCTTTTATAGCGGGTTTGTTATTTATTGTTCCTGTATCTCTTTCTTTCTGGATTCTGTTCAGGACCATGGTATTTTTTGAAAATATACTCGGCGCATTCCTTAAAAAATACCTGCCGGCATTTTATACGCCGGGAATCGGTTTTTTTCTTTTAATCCTCATCATACTTTTCATAGGGTTTTTGGCGGACAATTTTTTCGGCAAAAAGATGCTTTCCATGCTTGAAAAATTTTTCGAGACTCTTCCCCTTCTGAACAAAATCTACATGTTCATCAAGGGAATAAGCCAGAGTATTTTTCACGGGAAAAGAAGCGCATTCAGAGAACCTGTGAAGATTGAATTTTTCAGCGGAACGTATACCATAGGTTTTATTACAGGACAGTCGAACATGAAAGGGCTTGTGAGCGTTTTCGTTCCCACTGTCCCCAATATCAGCACGGGATTTTATCTTCTTGTGCCTGAAAATAAAATCGAAAAACTTGATATGTCTGTTGAAGAAGCATTGAAAACAGTAATATCCATGGGAATTTTTGGACCTGAAAATGGCTCCGATAAAGATAGAAGCGATAGTTCTTAAAAAAATTGACTTCAGGGAAACCAGCGTTATTCTAACTCTTTATACAGAACAACTGGGAAAGGTTAAGTGCATACTTAAAGGTGTCAGGACAGAAAAGGGTAGGGTGCCTCCTCTTGCTTTCACTCCCGGTTCCTGCATTTTTGCTTTTTATTATTTGCGCCGTTCCGAGCTGGGTCTGTTGAGCTCTCCTTCCCTGGTTGATTCTTACCAGATGGCAGGAGTTGAAAGCCTGGCGGTATGGCAAATAATACTTAATCTGGTTAATCTGTTTACCCCTGAAAGGGAAAGGGAAGATAAAATATTCAATCTTTTGCGGGATACCGGAAGCATGCTTTCTTCAACAAGTACTCCTGCAATACTTTTTGTAAGCTTCAAGATAAAACTGATTAAAATACTGGGTTACGGAATTGAACTTAAAAGGTGCATAATCTGCGGGAGCGTGAAAAACCTCTATCTTTTCAGCGGCAAGCTCGGAGGCGTAGTGTGCAAAGATTGCAGCAGCAAGGATACTGCCTCGGTAAGAATATCCTACAGGGTACTTGCTGTTGCAAGGCAGCTGGAAAGGATCGATTTCAGAAGAGTGGGCGTGATAAAACAGATTCCGGGAGATATCCTTGCAAAAATAAATTTCTATTCGAATATTACCCTAAATTACCATGCGGGGCTAAACAAGATATGGTGGCAAGATGAAAAAAATATCCTGTTCAAAAATAATTGAAACCGTTTCTCTGCTTGTTTCTGAAACAAGCAGGGTGTTACCGGAGGAAGTGAAAGAGCTTCTGAAAAAAAGTTTTTTTCATGAAGACAATGCATTAAGCAGGAAATATCTTGGTATCATACTTGAAAACATAGAAATCGCAGAGAAAGAAAAGGTTCCTGTCTGCCAGGATACAGGGCTTGCGGTATTTTTTGTAAGGCAGGGAGCCGGCGTTATTGTTGATACCGGAGAATTCCCGAGCCTGGAAGACGTAATAAACGAAGGTCTCAGAATAGGCAGCCGTAAAGGATATCTGCGCAATTCTGTCGTCGACCCGGTTGACAGAAGCAATACAAAAGACAATGGACCGGGTATAATACACTTCCTTGAAGGGAGAAAAGAGGAGTTTGAAATCTCACTTATTGCAAAAGGGTTCGGTTCGGAAAATACTTCGGCGCTCAGGATGATGAGTCCGACAGCCGGAAAAGAAGGTGTCGAATGTTTCATAGTTGATACCGTGAGAAACGCTGGTTCTCTTCCCTGTCCTCCCATTTTTGTCGGAGTGGGAATAGGCGGTTCCTTTGAAAAGGCGGCGCTGCTTTCCAAGTCTGCTCTCTGCAATATGGGCAGGGACTCCAGATACAGGGACTGGGAGCGGCAGGTGCTGGAAAAGATAAATGGTCTGGGTATAGGGGCGGGAGGGTTCGGTGGCAGGACAACAGCTCTCGATTTGAGGATAGAGACTTTTCCTACCCACATTGCAGGTCTTCCCGTGGCGGTCAATATTTCCTGCTGGGCCCACAGGCATGGAAGCGTAAGGCTGTAAAAAGAAAAAATGTCTGTTATGAACTTGTGGCAGTTAACGCCCCCGGTGGCACCACTATGAAAAGAAATATAATATTTCCCGTTAAAAATTACAAATTTGAAGATTTGGCTGCAGGAGACGAAGTCACTATTTCCGGTTCGATATATGTTGCAAGGGATGCCGCCCATAAGAATCTTGTCCGTGCGATAGAGGAAGGTGAAAAACTGCCCGTTCAGATAGAAGGAGGGCTAATATATTACATGGGGCCTTCTCCCGCTCCCGAAGGGCAAATAATAGGTTCCTGCGGGCCTACGACCAGTTCCCGCATGGACAGGTACACTTTGCCCTTGCTTGAACTGGGTCTGAAAGCCACGATGGGCAAGGGCGGCAGGGACAGTGAAGTGGCATCTGCATGCAGGAAGTTCGGGGCAATATATCTTGTGACATACGGAGGGTGCGGCGCCTACCTGAGGAAATTCGTGAAGAAATCGGAGGTCATTGCATATCCCGAACTGGGCCCCGAAGCGGTTTATAAACTTGATGTGAAAGATTTTCCTGCCCTGGTAGGTATTGATATAAAAGGAAATAACCTATATAATAAATGAAATTGCGCCCATAGTTCAATGGATAGAACGTCAGGTTGCGGACCTGAAAGTTGCCTGTTCAAGTCGGGCTGGGCGCACTTAAGATCAGAAACGCTTTACGGGGCGTGGCTCAGCCTGGTTTAGAGCGCTTGGTTCGGGACCAAGAGGTCGGCGGTTCGAATCCGCCCGCCCCGACTTAAAGCCTTCACTTTGCCCGTCATTTTGCGGCATTATTTTTCCTGCGATGTCGCATTTATTTCAGAGTTGACATGAAATTTTCATACTTCTCGTCTTTATCCGGATGCATGAAAATTTTTTCGATATCTTCCTTAAGAGGTTTCCTTCCCCAGTACGTGAAGGAAAAATATTCCCTGAAGGTCTCGGGATTTTTTCCGTAAGACAGGTTGATATCGTGGAACATCTTGATGAAATCTTTGCGGCATTGTTCCTCGGTCGGAGGATTTTCTCCCCTTGAGAAGGGAAGCCATTCCATTAACTGGGAGTAGTGGCAGAAAGCCATCTTCATCTTTGTTTCAAAAGAGTCGGTTATGTCGTTTGCAACGTGATAACTGCTTGCCCTTGCGTAATATACGTCGTCAACGTTTAAAATCAATGGCATCTTTATCCGCTTCTTTACAGGCCCTCCAACCGTAGGATAGGCGTTGGGAACGCATAGCTGGTAGGCGACCATGCGGACTCCCGTGGCGGTATTGAAATGGTCTATATGTATGCCGTCTATAGGGTCGTTGGTAATGGGCTGGGAGAAAAGGTAATCCGGTTCGAAAGCCCTTATTGTATTCCAAAGGCCTCCGAGAAAATTCCTGTCGATGAAAACCTGTGCCTGAACATGACTTCCGTCAAGCTGCGTGAGACATTCAGCCTGAGCTCCTATGATAGCGGCGCTGTTGGCGAATTCCTTCGTTCTTACATTGAAAGTTTCATCTGT
>DAOQVZ010000018.1:0-24251 GCA_035341815.1 bacterium | reverse complement strand
GCTCCCACCTGTATCGTTTTGACCTGCTTCATCTGTTATCTCCATCTCCACGCTGTCAAGAATAAACTCCCTTTCAGCGGGATTGTTTCCTCTCGTTACGCATATCCTGGCATTGCGGTAATCCGATTTTTTCTCTGCCATAGATTTAAAGATAAAATTGAGATTTTCTTCGTCTATACAGCTATATGGATTTATGGTAATATTTATTGCCAGAAAAGAAACCCGGCTCTCCTGGTTCTTTTTTATGTTTTCAAGGATTTTCAGAAGGTTTGCAATCAGGGTAAATTCATGCATGGTGTTTTTCACTTTCCCCTTGCCGGCAATGCAAGAGAAAGGTTATTCGGAGTTTTTTCTACTGCCGGGTTTCTGCCAGACTTTTATCCCTGCGGCGTTAGACGCTTTTGCAAGTGCATGCGCTGCTGTCGGAGAATTAAGAAAAAGAAAAACCAGGCATACCATGGCTTTTACTCCCGTACCCGAAATCCCCGTCATTACAAGGGCCGCAAGCAGGATGCTTCCCGTGCCGAGAGTAACGCATTTTGTGGCGGCCTGCAGCCTGCAATATACATCGGGCATCCTTATGAGCCCTACACAGCCAAGGAAAGTAAAACACAAACCTATCGCTATGAGAATCTGTCCTATTATGTCACTCATCTAAATTCCTCCCTTCCAGGAATTTTGCAAGGGTAATAGTGCTGACAAAACCCAGGATTGACCACGCAATAGCTATGTTCATATAGTAATCGGACCCTGTATAAAGCGCCAGCAGCACGCAAAAAATGACCACGATAATGCCCAGGATGTCTATCCCCACCATCCTGTCGGCCGCGCGCGGCCCCAGGAAAATCCTGTATACGCACATCGCCACGCACAGGGTAAGGAAAGAAAAAATGGCTATCATTCAAATACCTCCTTGAGAATTCTCTGCAGCTGCCCGCATATCAGTTCACCCGCTTTCTGAGGGTCCTCCGTTTCCAAATATATCCAGTGGATAACAAGGGTATCCCGGGTAATATCCATTGTGAACGTTCCCGGAGCCAGAGTAATAGAATTTGCAAGCACGAGCCTTCCCAGCGGAGATTTAAGGGTTATGGGAATTTCCACGATGCCCGGCTTTATCGGGAGCCCCGGACTGAGTATCCTGTATGCCATCATGAGATTTGCCTTTAACATCTGCACCAGGAAAACGGCGATGAACTTAACAAAGGCAATATACCGCCTGGGCTGAAAAGTGTTTTCGGGATGAAAAGGAAATTCCCTGCCGAAAAAAGCAGTTACGATAAGAGAAACCACGGCACCAGTGAAAAAATTGGCAGGCTCCATGTTCCATGTTATCATCAGCCATATTACATAGATTACCATAAAAACAACGGGATATTTCATGTCTGTCCTTTTATCAGTCGTTCAACTGCGCGTTATCGTGTTGCGCCGGTATATGCAGAGTTTTATAAGAAAAATTTTCCATTACGTTGACTGCCCTGTCAAGGGTAACCGTTCTTATTGCCGGGAGCAGAAGAATACCTGCAAAAAAGACCATGAATCCAAGCGCTATCATGGGAACAAGCATAGCAAGTGGAGCTTCTTTTTTTTCTGCCTTCATTTCCGGCTTGCTGTAGTAAACGGTACGCATCAATTTAAGGAAATACCCGAGAGTCAGAACTGCGACAAGGATGCACAATACTGCCACTCCCGTATAGCCTGCCCGCACAGCGGCAAGTATTATTATCAGCTTGCTCCAGAAGTTTCCCATGGGCGGGATACCGGCTATGCCGAGCATGCCCGTATTTGAAAGCAAAGTTGTATAAGGCATCTGGTCATTGATTCCCTTAAGGTCTTCGGATTCAGTTGTGCCTTTCACGTACTCGATGGCGCCTATATTCAAAAACAGCAGGGACTTGGAAAACGCATGGCCGATAAAATGCATGAGAGCGCCCAGGTATCCCAGGTAACCTCCTATGCCAAGGGCTATGGCGCAATAGCCTATCTGGCTTATGGAGGAATAGGCAAACAGCCTTTTTATGTTTTTCTGCCCGTAAGCCATTATGCCCCCCAGGACCATCGTGACTACTCCCAGTATTATCAATACTGTTTTTATCTGGTATATCTCCCCGAAAACATTGGCGGCAAGCCTTATGATGCAATAAAAACCTATTACCTTGATAAAGAGCCCCGAAAGGAGAGCGGAAACCGGCGCGGGCGCCATGGAATGGGCGTCGGGAAGCCATGTGTGAAAAGGAACAAGCGCCATCTTCAAACCGAATCCTGAAATAAATAATCCTACAATAAACCACATGTGAGTATGGGGAAGACCCGCTACAGCGTTCATGAAATCCGGGATGTTGAGAGTCCCTGTAAGCCCGTATACGAGGGCCATGGCAAAAAGGATAAACGTGGAAGCAAGAAAACCCATGACGGTATATTTCAGGGCGGCTTCCATTTCTTCCGCCCTCAAACCGAAAGCCACAAGGATATAGGATGCCAGCGAAGCTATTTCAAAAAAGACAAAGAGGTTCCATATGTCCATGCTTATGAGAACTCCGTTCATGCCTGCCAGCATAAGCATGAAGAGCACATAAAAATGCACCGTCCCGGTATATTTTTTCATGTAGGTTATCGCGTAAACGACAATGAGAAAAGCCACCAGGTTGGTCACTATAAGGAAAACCGCCGATAAGGGATCAACCATGAGGGCGATGCCGAGAGGTTCTTTCCATCCTCCGGCAAAAGCTATCAGCCTGCCTTCGGACAATATGTGCATGCCGAGCAGGAGAGAAACGAGTAAAGCCAGAAAAGTGAAAATGGAGGCGGTAAAACCTGCCCATTTTTCGTCCTTCCTGAAAAGAAGGGGAATAACAAATGCAGAACCCAGGTAGATAATGACCGGCATGATGATGAGATTCATCCCTTGAGCCTCCGTATCTTATCAATATCAAAAGTACCGTACTTTTCGTATAATCTTATTGCAAGAGCGGCAAGAAAAGCCAGGAAAGCAAGGTCTATGACTATGGATGTCAGCACGAGAGCCTGTGGCAGCGGGTCCACGGAATATTTATAGAACTCGGAAAGCTCTATTTTCCTGGTCATAACAGGGGCTATACCGTTCCATTTGTACCCAAGGAGAATGAAAAGAAGGTTAACGGCATATCCCACGATGTTGATACCCACAATAATCTTGATGATGTTCTTTTTGGCAACAATTCCGTATAATCCCACAAAAAATACGATTGCCACGAGCAAGTAGATTATCATTCTTCCTCCCCGCGTAAATATTCGATTCCCGAATATTTACAGAGCAATAGAGAATAGAAAATCGATATTTGATTGTTGTTTATTATCGATTGCGGTTTATTCTCCATTTTCAATTTTCTAAATTTATCAGACATCTTTGTCTTCCTCTTCGCTTTGGCGGTATTTCACCCCTTCTTTTGTATGGACAAGACGCGCCATGGAAAGGGTAACTATTCCGATAAATAAAGCCGCTCCTATTTTTATCCCTATCATTATGTTGCTCAAAATCATTGTGCCCCCGCTCCAGAGGTGAAACAGCCTTCCCTTGTCAAGGAAATTGTAAAAGAAATATCCTCCCGTAAAGCCGAGGATGGCGATGCTTAAAAATCCCAAGGCTCCGAGGCTGTCCAGGCAGTGGGCTGCCTTGCGGGGCAGGAATTCAAAAGCGTGTTCTTTCCCGAAGGCAAGAAGAAGCAGAACAAAACCTCCTGTAAGCACCACCCCTCCCGAAAAACCTCCTCCAGGGTTCAGGTGGCCGTATAAAACGAGAGAAATGCCGAACAGCATTATAAAAGGCAGAACCATCTTGGAAACTCCCTTGACAATCTCGCTCATTCCCTTATCCATTCAAACCCTCCCCCTGGTCCTTAGAATTACAAGAACGCCCACGATAGCCGTAAATATGATAGTAGCTTCTCCGAGAGTGTCATAACCTCTCAAATCAAGCACTATGGAGTTGACTACATCCGCCCCCTTCAAAGTTTCTACAGAGGCTTTCAGGTATCCTGCCCCCATGGTTATGACAGGCTCCCCGAAAGGCCTGAAAAGCATTTTGAAGTTCACCATGAAAGTGAAAAGAAATATCGCAAATATAAGAAGAACAAGACCTCCGTAAAAACCGGACGACGACATGTCGGCGGAAGATTCCCTCGAAATGATTGACAGCAAAACTATGAGCGCCACTATCTCCACGAAAACCTGTACAATGGCTATGTCGGGCGCTCCCAGAACAAGAAAAAGGATACTCAGGATTAACCCGGCGGTTCCCATGGCAACTATTGAAGAAGTGAGACTCCTGGCCACTATCGCTATTACCGAACCCGCCGCCATAAGGAAAAGAAGAGCAACCAGAACAGGTACGTTTACAATCATCTTCTGATAACCTCCATGAGTATTATTATTCCCACGAAAATCCATATTATATATTTCGCAAGCAGCCCGCTCTGCAGTAATTTCAGATTTTCCACTCCCTTGTTCAAAACCTCGTTGCCTTTTGCATATGCTGCTTCTATGAACCGTAGCCCGCATTTCATGAAAAAACCGCCTACGCCAGGAAGGGCTTTGCCTGCAAGCTGGTAGATGTCAAGAGAACCTTCCTTTTCTGCAGAATAAAAAGTCTTCACTGGCTCAATGTCCTTGACTGTTCCGTAAAAATGGCCGCCGTCAAAAGCTGTTGCTTCTGAAGAAAAAATTTCCCCTCCCACAAAGGTCTCTGTAGCTCTTGCCCTCATGAGGGCTTTCCTGCCCAGGATGAAAAGCGCCGCAAAAAGAACAATTGCAAGCCAGCCGTAAAGGCTCGCCATTTTTATCAATCCAATATTCAAATCCACGTATTCGCCGATAGAAGGGAAGATAATCCTTTCCGTAACAAACCCGGGAAATATTCCAAACAGGAAACAGCCAATTGCAAGAAGAAACATGGGAACGTTCATGAAAGGAGATTTTTCCTGTTCAGTAACGGCTATATCCTTTCTCCTGACTCCCATGAAGGAATCATTGATAACCTTTATAAAAGAGGCAAGGGTCAAAACGCTCCCCAGCAAGGCGGCCGCCAGCGCAAAAACGGCAATAGAGCTTCCATGGGCAAGAAGGGCCTGGTAAATGAGCCACTTGGACACAAACCCGTTAAAAGGCGGCACTCCCGATATTGACAGAGCGGCAATAGTTGTCACCACAAAGGTAAAAGGCAGTTTTTTTGAAAGACCCCCGTAATCTTCCAGGTTGCGAGAACCTGTAGCTTTTATCAGCACTCCTGCGCCGAGGAAGAGCAGGCTCTTGAATACGGCGTGGTTTATCGTGTGGTAAAGAGCGCCTGTAAGGCCGATTGTCGTTCCGCATGCAATACCCAGAAATATATATCCTATCTGGCTTATGGAGGAATAGGCCAGGAGTCTTTTTATGTCGTGCTGCACGAGCGCCAGGAAAACCCCTCCAAGCAGAGTGCAGACGCCTATAAGCATAAGGACTGCCTCCCAGTTCAGGGACCACGCCGGCTGGAAAATGTCAAAGTAAAATTTGATGAAAACATATACGCCTGTCTTAATCATAACTCCTGAAAGCATGGCGGATACGGGAGTGGGAGCAGCAGGATGGGCATCGGGAAGCCATGTATGCAGGGGGATTATGCCGGCCTTGATACCCGCGCCTATCAGCATTGAGACAAAAAAGAGGTGCTTCCAGATAATCTGTTCTTCCATGAGCCGGATGCCGAGAATCCCGAAAAGGAGGAAGATGCTTCCCGCTCCTGTCATGATGATGTACTTGACAGAAGATTTCCTGGCCTCCTCGGTATCGTTGAACAGCACAAGGAAGAAACTTGCGATTGCCATTATTTCCCAGTATACGTAAAGGGAGATAAAAGAATGGGTAAGCACTACCCCGTTCATGGCACCTATGAAGAGGAAAAGAAGGGAATCGTAAGCATGGCCGGCTTCGGGATTATACCACTGCGAATAGGAGAGGCTGAAAAGGCTTATGGAAGAAATGAGCACTGCAAAGAGAATGCTCATGGATTGCCAGTGGGTAAGATACATGCTGTTTACATACAGAGAATAAAAACATCCTGCAAGCACTGCAATCCCTCCAAGGAGAGAGAGCCACTTTCTATATTTTCTGGTCATCCCGCGGCAAACGAGATGGACTAAAGACATCCCGAAACTTATGATAACAGGAAGAAACCACACATTGATATTCAAAACAATTCCTCCTCGTCCCGAACTCTGCCGCATTCAACCTGCACGGCGAGGGGCCCAGATTTACCTTTCAAATTTTCTCTACATCACAAGCGCAATACCAAGAAGTATGGAAACCGTCGCCAGTATGGCAACGGAAGCAATCATGGGTTTAAATCCTTTCCTGTCCTCTGAAAGAACGCTCCTGCTTTCCCCCATGAAAACATGAAGAAAGAGCCTGAAGAGATACAGCAAAGTGAGAACCGATGTCAATATGGCAAAGAGGGCAAAAAAGACATTCCTTGAAACAAGCATTCCCGCTATTACTTCCAGCTTGCCGAAAAACCCGGGCAGCGGAGGGATCCCTATCACAGAAAGCATTCCTATGAGAAAGGCATAGGTCAATGCCGGCATTTTTTTCATAAGTCCGCCCATTTCCATGATGTTTTTTGTCCCGAAAACTCTTTCTGCTATCCCTGCGCACAAAAACAGGCATCCCTTGCCCAGGGCGTGGGCAACGTAGAAAATAATAACTCCCCTTATAGCCGCCATGTTAAATATCATCAGTCCGGCAATCATGAAGCCGAGCTGGCTGACTGTCGAGAAAGCGAGAACTCTCTTGATATCCTCCTCTCTCAACGCCAAAATTCCTGCTATGAAACTGCTTAATAACGCCAGCCATCCTGCCCACATCACCCAGCCGGAAACCGAAAGGGTTACCCCGAACACCCTCAGCAGACCGTATATGCCTATCTTGACAAGAACCGCAGCGTGCAGAAATGCAGTCACTGGCGTGGGGGCGACGGAGGCGTCCGGCAGCCACGTATGGAAAGGGAAACTGGCCGATTTTGTTATCACTCCCAGGAAAAAGAAAGCAAAAACCAGAGGGGAAACGGAAGACTGCGCAATCTGGGAGAGGCTGAGAGAACCTGTCTGGACATAAATGTAAGCAAAGCTCAGCATCATGAACCCGGCCCCCGCGCTTGTAATAAGAAACGCCTTGTCAGCCTTGAGAAGATGGTCGTCTTTCCTGTAAAAACCTATGAGCTTCCAGGAACATAATCCGGCCATTTCCCAGAAAAGGTAAAGCAGGATAAGGTTATCGGAAAGAACTACCCCCATCATGCTGCCGACAAAAACCAGTCCCCAGAAAGAAAATTTCTGCTGCTCCTCCTCTTTTTCCCCAATGAAATAGCCCATCGAGAAAAGGTATATGAAAACACCGATGAAAACAGAGGTTGTTGCAAATATAAGGCTTATGATATCGCACCGGAAGACCCCGCTCAAAATTTTCGCGGAGACGCTGTAAGCGGAATTGCTGAAAACCGCCCTGGCTACATGAGGAAAACAGGCGAGCTGCAGCAACAGGATAAGGAACCCCGCCCGCAGGGAATACCCGGGCGGCAGCAATTTGACAAGCAGCGCTCCTGCAAACGGCAAAAGAAGAATAACCAGCATCATAATTTGACTGATATCGTATGCCATCTTTTCTTTTTACCTCTCCTTTTTCTCATCGCTTATGAATGCCATTCTCCTGCATTTTGGACATACAATTTTAAGCATATCCGTTCTTTGTACGGGACCGGCAACCTTTCCTTCCTCGTCCGTTACAAGCCCAAACTCTTCCATGAGGCGGGAAATCATGACAGGCTGCGAGAAAGCAGGGTTGCCCAGTTTTCTCAAAGTCCAGAGTACATGTTTTTCCGTACCTATTATTTCCCCGCAATGTTTGCACACGATTAAATCATGTTCCACTTTACTCTGTACGTCTTTCTCGTCGAAATAAGAAACGTCGAAAACTCCGGAGAGTTTTATTCCGTCGTCAGTAATGCAGTTCCTCTCGCACTCCCCGCAAAAAAGGCAGTCCTTGGGATGGTGGATAAGCACCCTTTTCCACTTGCCGTCGACCACCTGGTCTACCATCTCTATTGCCCTTGCGGGACAGACATTAAAACACGCTCCGCAGCCGACGCACGTATCGCGGTTATATTCCGGCTTGCCCCTGAACTTCTTGGCGGGAGTATGCGGCTTAAAGGGAAATTGGCTCGTAAAAGGCTTTGAAAAAAGGCTCGTAATTGCCTCTTTGAGTTCCCTTATCTTAGGTTTTTTCACTTACAATTCTCCCTTATACCTGCTTTCTCATCCGTTCGGTCTTTTCCCTGGACATCTCAACCAGCCGGGAAAAACCGAAAAGCTTTTTATTTTTTTTATCTGCATCGTACACGGCAACCCTTTCCGTACAGCAATAACATGGGTCAACACCCGCAAGAATTATTGCCACATCCGCTATCATCTGGCCCACGCAGCTGGCTTTAAATGTCGGTATGTTTGTATAGCTCGGCGCCCGTATCTTGTGCCTGACAGGGCTGTTGGAACCGTCGCTCCTGACATAATGAAAACATTCTCCCCTCGGGGCTTCGTGGCGCCCGATACCTTCTCCAACGGGCATCTCCCGTACCTGGTTTTCTATGTCTCCCTTGCTACCTTCTATGGCATCAAGGGACTGTTCAATTATCCTGACCGACTCCATGCATTCCAGCAGTCTTACCACTGCCTTGTCGAAAACATCCCCGTTTTCTGTCTTTATTACCTTCCATTCAACCGCGGGATAGGCGGCATAGGGGTCGTCTCTCCGGATATCTATGTCAACTCCGCTTGCGCGGGCCACGGGTCCCACTGCCCCGAAATCTTTTATATGCCCTTTTGTCAGTACTCCTACTCCCTTGAGCCGGGCACCCAGGACAGGGTCGTCCAGGACCGCATGAGTAAGCATTTCCAGCTTGGCCCTTATGTCTTTCAGGACTTTTCTCAGGGCAGGAATATCTTCGTCTTCTATGTTTCTTCTGACGCCGCCTATCTTGAACATGGCATAGTGGTTCCTGTTTCCCGTTATCATTTCAAACATCTCAAGAATTGATTCCCTGTACTTCCACGCCCACATGAAAACCGTATTGTACCCGAGGAAATGGCCGGCAAGACCCACCCACAAAAGATGGCTGTGTATCCGTTCCATTTCCCCTATAATACATCTTATATACCTGGCCTTTTCGGGAACGGTTATGTCAAGAAGGTCTTCCACCGAATTGCAGTATGCGAAGGGATGCGAAGTGGAACATATACCGCATATCCTTTCCACCAGGAACGTTACCTGGTCCCAGTGCTTCCCTTCTGAAAGCTTTTCTATTGCCCTGTGGTTATATCCTGCCTGCCATTCAACGTCGACCACTTTTTCCCCGTCGCAGTAGAGGGCGAAGAACTCCGGCTCTTCAAGCAAGGGGTGGTAAGGACCTATGGGCACTATTACCTTTTTTTTATCATTCACTGTTTGCTCCGTCTGTTTTGATGCTTTTGCGCAGCGGGAAATTTCCTTCGGGCCAGTCGTCCCTCAAAAGAAAATGGCTGAGACCCGGGTGTCCCGCAAAATTTATCCCGAGAAGTTCCCACATTTCCCTTTCTATGTATGAAATACCCGGAATGACATCCGAAAGAGAGTCTATCCCGGGGTTCTCCCTTGCGAGAAAAACTCTCAAAGAAATAACTGTTCCAATGCTGTCAAACCCGAAATGGTAGAGAATTTCGAAACTGTCAAAATTGTCTGCCCCCGAAGCGATAATATACCGGGCATCAAGTTCCCTGAAGACGATTTTGGCGCATTCTTTGATATCTCCGGCCTCTACCGTAAGATATATTCTCCTCTCATTGTGAATCTTGATATCTTTAATCCTTTCGCCAAGCTTTTCTTTAAGGGTTTCCAGTACCTTCATTTAAGTTTCTCCAGGAGTTTAACTATGCCTGCAAGCATTGCCTCGGGCTTGGGAGGACAGCCGGGTATATATATGTCCACGGGTATTATTTTGTTGAGCGGACCTGCCATCTGGTACCCGTCCCTGAATATGCCTCCCGAACAGGCGCATGCTCCGATTGCAACAACAACGCAGGGCTTTGCAGTCTGGTCGTACACTTCTTTTATCCTTTCAACGCATTTCTTATTGACAATGCCCGTGCATAAAAGAACGTCTGCGTGCCTGGGGCTCCCCACGAGAACCATCCCGAACCTTTCAATATCGTACCTGGGCGTAAGGCAGTCGAGAATTTCTATGTCGCAGTTGTTGCAGGACCCGCCCGAAAGGTGATACACCCACAGGGATTTCTTCAATGCCTTCATTTTGAGATTCATATTGCCTTACCGTCCTATAAGCGCCAGAAGAATGGCCGCCAGTCCGAGCAAGGTAAGCCATCCCCAGAAAAACCTGAGGGCCTGGTCTATCCTGAGCCTCGGATTTGTATTTTTAATCAGTATTATAAGCACCAGTATCACCAGGTACTTGAGAATTCCGGCTACTATTCCCGCCGGGGAATTCAGAGAGATGCCCCCGAAGTAAAGGGCAACCAGAAAAAGAGGCCCCACGATAAGAAGAATTGCCTTTGTCAGCTTGAAAAGCCCGAGAAGAATCCCCGAGTACTCGACAAAAGCCCCCGAGGCAATCTCCCCCTCCGCCTCGGCGAGGTCGAAGGGAACAAAGCCTATCTTGCCCTGCAAAGCGAACAGGGCTATCACAAAACCTATGATGCCCGACAGGGAACCGATAACCGCACCGTTTGCCTGCTGGTACCGGATAATTTCCAAAAGCGACGTTGTGGACCCGCTTTTAAGTGCGGGAACGATAAGAGCGCAGACAAAAGGAAGCTCGTATCCCAGAAGAAGCTTTATCTCCCTGCTTATGCCGACTGCCGCAAGAACGTTGCCTGAAGCGCTCCCTCCAAGGATGACTGCAAGGGAAGGGACCGTGAGAAGATATACAATAAGTATAATGTCCCCGGGATAAGAAAACCCCGTCCTCATCACAAGCAGGATAACCGTGCCGGCAACCGTTGCCGCCAGAACGGCAATCACGGGAGCAAACGCAAAAACGAAAATATTGGCCTTTGCAGGTATAAGCATTTCCTTGCCGGATAGTTTGACAAAGTCTGCAAAATTCTGGTACCAGGGAGGACCTACCCTGAACTGGAGACGGGCAGTAACCTTCCTGTCGACCCACATTGCAAGCATTCCGGTTACGCTCAGGAAGAAAAAGCTCCCGACGATACACGCTATAATATAGGCAATGGTCATTTTTTGATTCCGTAAAGGTCAAGCCAGTTCAAAACCCTGACAATAATTGCATCTCCCATTTTGTAGAGATTTTTTTTATCTTCAATGTTCTCTTCCTCGACATACTGGAGCGACCCATCCTTGCAGCTTGCCACGCAGGCCGGAACTTCTCCTTCTTTCAGCCTGCCCATGCAGACATCGCACCTGCCCGCAAGATAAGGTATGAGTTCGGGCAGTATTGTCCCGAAAGGACAGGCAAGAGAACATGTCTTGCAGGAAATGCAAATGAGATTAGACCTTTTGATTAAGCCGGACTCCCTTTTTAAAGCGCCGTTGGGGCATGCATTCACGCAGGGATAATCTTCGCACCTGCGGCACGCAAACATAAAGGAGATTTCTTCCCTGAGGCTTGTTATGCCGTCATTGGAAGGATGCATCTTGTAACTGCATTTCAAAAGGTCTTTTTCATCTGACTCCAGAAACTTGTCGTAATCTATATAAAGTTTTTTCATTTTATTCAGACCCAAATATTGGGCTTGCCTTTCAGCTGGTCATATGTGAAAACAGGTCCGTCCTTGCATACGAAAAGGTCTCCTATGAGACAGTGGCGGCAGTGTCCGACGCCACAGTACATTTTTCTTTCCATTGAAAGGTATATCTGGGCATCTTCGTATCCTATCTCAAGAAGCTTGAGAGTCGTAAATTTCATCATTATGGGAGGTCCGCACACCACTGCAACTGAATTTTTTATATCGACATCCAGCCCATCAAGAGTTTTGGTAACAACACCTTCTCCGTACTTCCAATCAGGACATTTCTTATCAACAGTTATCCTGAAACTGAGAGGAAATTTATCGCAGAAATCGTGCCATTGGTCAAGTATCCTGTCCTTGTAGATGTAATCTTCGGGGGTTTTCGCCCCGCAGCAGAAAACAATTTTTTTATAATTTTCCACAGTTTCCATCAGTGCGAAGAAAAGAGCTCTCAAAGGCGCCAGACCCACGCCTCCCCCGACAAGCAGAATTTCCTTTCCTTTGTAATAGTCAAGAGGATAGGGCTTGCCGTAAGGACCCCTTACTCCCACGATATCCCCCTGCTTGAGATTATGGATTGCGGAGGTAACCCTTCCCGCTTTCATGACTGTAAACTCAATTTTTTCTCTGTCGTAAGGAGAAGAAGAAGGAGTAAAAGGCGCCTCTCCCACGCCCGGAACAGTGAGAGACGCAAACTGCCCCGCAAGAAAAGCAAATTCTTTTACCGGTTTCAGTTTCACCGTTTTGATGGCAGGCGATTCCGTGACTACCTCGGTCACCGTACATCTTATCGGTTCATATATGTTTTTGTCCATGTGCATTCTTACCTTTTTTCTCTCAGGACTTCCGTTATAACAGCCCGCTTGTCAATCTTTCCGATGCAGCCGGCAATGCACCTTCCGCAGCCGGTACATCCCTTGATGCCGAAGTTCTCCACCATATACCAGTATTTGCACAAAAGCCGGTTTGAATACCTGTCATAAAGGGTTGCTCTCGGAGAAGCCCCTGCTGCCATCCTCGCGTAGCCGGGAAAAAGACAGCTGTCCCACACTTTGTTTTTCTTCAACATTTCAGAATTACCTGTGTCTTCAAGAAGAAAACAGACGCAAGTGGGACAGTTGTTCGTGCAGCTGCCGCACTGCACGCAATTCTCAACTTCCCTGGGAACTTTCCACAATTCAGTCTGGGATAATCCTTTCATCCTGTCTATCCTGGTAAAATCATAACTCCTGTTGCTCTCTTTAAGAGTCTCCACTGTTTTCTTTCTCTGCTCTTCCCTTTTCTTGACCTGTTCCCCCGAAGCCTGAAAAAATTTCTGGTCGTTTCCTATGAATGCCATGCCTTTTTCAGAACCGACATCCGCCAGGATGCCTTCTTCCGAAAGGGATATATTGATGTCAAAACCGGCCTCAGGGTAAGGATGTACTCCGACAAGTTCGCAGAAACAGGTAGGATAAGGAGCAAGGCAGTCAAAGCTTATGAGCAGGGTTTTATTCCTGCGCTTTGCATAATTCTGGTCTTTATATTCGCTTTTCAGAAAAACGTTGTCCAGAATTTCCAGCCCCTTCAAATCGCAGGCCGCAGCACCCATCACAACGATATCGGGAATCTTTTCCGGTTCCGGCACGACCCTCTCCCTGAAAGGCAGAAGAAACATCCTGAGAGGTTCTACCGGGCGCGCCCTGTCATAGACGATATCGGCATAATTGAAAGCATCTGCTTTCCCGTAAAAAAGGGAAGAGCCGTTTTCAAAAGGCGCAAAAATAATATTCCCTGCGCATTTGCCTTTTATAAAGCTGTCCCAGTCCTTTTTGGAAATATATAATGTTTCCATTATCCGTGATTGTGATTTTTTTCACAAGTTTCGCAAAAAATTTTAAATAAGGTTATCCCTTATTTGTTTTACTGTCAAGTTTTTTTTAATCCAGTCTTCTTATTTTACACTATTTTGCATACACGGTCAAAAAGTTTCCGGAATATCTCCCCAATCCAATATTGACGAGATGTTGCCCGAATAGATTTTTTCTTTTTCTTCCCCGGATATTTCAGCCATTTTCAGTCTTGCCGAAGCAGTATAAAGAAAGGGCGTATGCGATCCGAAGACGATTTTTTCAGACGGAACCTGCATGAGCAGGTCCGGAATGCTGTTCAATCCGTCCATGTAAGAGATATCAGCAAAAACATTTTCCGTTGACTTCAACACGTTTACAGCCTCGCTTTTGCTCAGACATAAACAGACGATGCTGTTGGCCGGATATTTCTGCGCAAGCCTTATGATATCCGATGTATCCACCGAAGGCACCCGCATTGAAGGAAACTGGCTTCTGTCGTCCTCTATCCTGGCCTGAACCATAAGCGCTGTTTGCCGCACCCGCAGTTCTTTCATGAAGGAATGCATGCATTCTGAATCAAGAGCGTAACTATGGTAGGCGGGATAAATCTTCACGACATTAATTTTTGTCAGCCTGGCATAGTCATTAAGTCTTTCTTTGCAATCTGCAAGCAGGGGATTGATAACCATTACGGGCTGTAAATTGGGATATTTTTTCAGTTTTTTAACGATTTCTCTATTATAAATATCCGGGTCCCTTGCCAGTATGGCTTCAACAGAAGATACAAGGGAAACAGATATGCCTTCAGACTTGAAATGGGCACTCATTTTTCCCGGGGTATCCTGCGAAAACCTCTGAAAAGGCCAGAATCCGAAAGCAGCATTTGTATTGATTATCATTTTATTCCAAGAAGCGTTTCGCCATTTTCTCTCAATATCATTTTTTTTGCCCTCATGTTTATCTCTGCTCCGTAGATGCGCCCCAGCTGAGAAGGGAAACTCCTGCACGGGGTGTCGGAGCCGAACAAAATCCTTCCGGGGCCGAGCCTGTCGGCAGCAAATTCAACAATCCCGCTGACTGGTTGAGAACCGCTGGTATCCACGTATACGTTGGCAAATTTTTCTATATCAATTATTCCTCTTATCCCGCAGCCTCCGACATGCGCCATAATGATGTTGACTTTGGGGAAACGGGAGGCAAGACAGGCAATATCCGCAGGAGTTGATTCTCCAAAACGGTTCCCCATTGCTTTGTACCATGTATGCTGCAAAACGGGCACTCCGTATCTTCCTGCCTGTTCCATGACAATGTCGAGTTTCCTGTCGCTCGCTTTCACGGCCACCCAAAGTTTTATTCCCTTGAATCCTTCTTTTTTAATACATCTCTCTGTCTCTTCAAGAATAAAAGTTTTATCATTATTTGGGTTGAGAAAACAGAAACCCGTAAAAATTTCAGGGTGCTGTTTTACAATTTCTATTGTTTCGCCGTTTATTGATTGGACCTCTTTTTCTCCGGGGTTTTCTCCATGGAAGGAAACGCTGCCCACGGCACACATTCTGAGCACGTTGAAATTACGGGCTTCACGCATGCACGTTTCTATTGCCTTTTCCGAATACTTTCCCAGCACGGGATGCGCATGAATATCTATGGCAGGTATTAAATCCATTTTTTTCATAAGCCCTTATTTTTGATTTTCCAATGCCTTGAGATATAACAAACATTATACATTAAAACATAATAATGCATGTTTATCAACAAAACCTGGCGCCTTTCAGGCTGTGCCCGTAACCCGAAGCAACAGTCCTTCCAATATCCCCAAGCATGCTCACTATCTCTTCGAGGGACTTTTCAACGTCTTCTTTAATGCAGATTTTACCGGGATAGATTGAATAGTGCTTCTTATATTTACCGGGAGTGAAATTCGGCATTATCACATTTGCCCCGCACTTGAGGGCCTTTTCATATCCCTTTGAGTGGATGGTTCGCATAGCTGTAGTTGCAGGCATGTGGGCATCCAAAGCAGATATCCTGGTAAGTGCAAGAGTTTTCAGAGTAAGAACCATTTTGCCCTGAGGGTCCATGGCGAGGGGAGTATCGGGATGCGGGATAAAAGGAGTTACGCTTATCATGTCAAGAGAGAGGTCCGTCATAAGCTGTATGTCTCCTGCAATGATATCCGGCGTCTGTCCGGGAAGTCCCACTATATTTCCCGAGCCTGTCTGGAATCCGAATTTTGCAAGCGTATCAATACATCCAAGGCGGGCGGAATAGGAAGAATCCGGCTTCATTTTTTTGAAAAGTTTTTCATCGGAGGTTTCAAACTTCAACAGGTACCTGTCTGTACCGGCTTTTTTAAGAGCAAGGTATTCACCCGGACTTTTTTCCCCCACGGAAAGAGTAACGGCACAACCGAGTTCTTTTTTGATTTTCTCAATGATGTCACACAGTTCTTTAATGCTTCTTCCGTCTTCTTCTCCGGATTGAAGCACCAGGGTCCTGATTCCCTTTGATACAGCAAAACTGGCGCTCTGGAAAATTTCTTCAAAGGACATCCGGTACCGTACAATCTTCCTGTTATCCCTCCTGAGACCGCAGTAAAGACAGTTCCTGCTGCAATAGTTTGAAAACTCTATTAGGCCTCTCAGATGGACTTCTTCTCCGCAATATAACCTGCGGACACTGTCCGCTTCTTCAAAAAGATTACGGCGGTTTTTCGAATTAAGCCGTTTTATCAAGACTTCCTCAGTCATTAACTCTCCGAGGGCTAAAAGTAGAGGTCCCTTTCTCCCTTCTCTATCCTTTTGTAGTATTCCATGAAACTGGGATATACGCCAGGCTGCTGTTCCCTGATTTCAGATATCTCTTTGTTTATGAGAGGTTCCGCAATTGCACGTGTCTGCTCCGAGGCGAAATCGTTTAGCCATTCCCTGAAAGTAAGTACCGCATTGAGTTTGCAGAACTTGCCTTCCTGCCCTGAACGGAGGAGTTCCATAATACATTTGCCCGTCCTGCTGCAGCGGTATCCCGCGGTGCAGAAAGACGTAATGTATCCCCTATCCGCAAATTCCCTTATAACCTGGTCCAGGCTGCGCATGTCGCCCAGGATAAACTGTTGTTTGTCTGCAGTATCGCTGTCTTTTTCACGCGTGTAGGCGCCTATGCCTATTCTCGTTGAAGCATCCGTCTGGGTTATGCCGAGAGAAAGGGCATCATTCCTGATTGCCGCTGTCTCCCTGGCTGTAATTATCATGCCTGTATGAGGTATGGCAAGCCGTATGACCGTTATAAGTTTTTTGAAATCCTCGTCAGATACCCTAAAGGGAGGATTATCGCTGTAAGGAGTCTCTATGGCGGGGTCTATCCTTGGGAAAGAGACAGTATGGGCGCCGATACCGAAGCACTGTTCCAGTTCCCTGTCATGGGCGACAAGTCCCATCACTTCAAATTTCCAGTCGTACAAGCCAAACAAGACTCCCATCCCGACATCGTCTATCCCCGCCTCCATGGCGCGGTGCATCACATAAAGCCGCCACGGGTAGTTGCCCTTGAGAGTGCCTGCCGGATGTACGCTGCTGTATGTACTGGGATGATACGTTTCCTGGAAAACCTGGTAAGTCCCGATGCCTGCTTCATGGAGTTTGACAAGGTCGTCCATGGCAAAAGGAGGCGCATTTACATTAATCCTTCTTATCTGCCCGCAGCCATATTTCGTTTTCACCTTTACTTTATAAACCGTTTTTATTGTATCTATTATGTAATCTATATCGTTGGCAGGATGTTCTCCGTAAACGGTTATGAGCCTTTTATGGCCTATCTTTCCGGCCAGAACTTCCGTTTCTTTCGCGACTTCTTCGAGACTCAACACCTTGCGCACTACTCCGCGGTTTGAACACCTGAAACCGCAGTACTTACAGTCGTTCACACAGTAATTGCCCATATAAAGAGGCGCAAAAGTCACTATGCGGTTATCATAGACTTTCTTCTTCACCTCGGCGGCAGTCTCTTTCATCTCCTCGAGAATTTCTCTGTCTTCAACATTCAGAAGGCATGCCGTTTCCTCCATTGTAAGAGTCTCCACTGACAGCGATTTCTGAAGAATTTCTCTTACCCTGTCCCTTGAAGGGATTTTCTCTGCCGCAAGATGCCCGTTTATCTCCTCAGGGTTGATAAAATACTTGCCTCCGGTAATGAATTTCCCTATTTCTTCGTTCTTAATGCGCGCTTCTTTCCACTCTTTTATATTCACCTGGAAATCTCCTTTGTCCTAACTTTTATCCTGTGAAGCCGGCTCTCTGCTGGGAAGCAGTGCGTGCAATATTTTGCGTACCGTTGAACAAAGCCAATTCTTCAGGGAAAGGAGAAAGCACCCTGTCAAGGACACCCTGAAGGAAAGCGATAGCAACTCCGTAGTTGGTAATTGGAATATCATTCTCAGCTGCCTGCCTCACGCGGTTAAGCATCTCCCTGCGCGTAATCATGCATCCTCCGCAGTGGACAACGAGCTTGTACCTGCTCATATCTTCAGGGTAATCCCTTCCCGCGTATACGTCAAAGGGAACGTCAAACCCTTTGTATCTGTTCAGCCAGGCCGGAATTTTTACCCTTCCTATATCATCTGCGATGGGATGATGAGAACAGCTTTCCGCAATAAGAATTTTGTCTCCTTTTTTGAGAGAATCTATGGCCATGACTCCTTTTACGGCCTCCGAAAGGTCTCCCTTATAACGGGCGAAGAGAATGGAAAAAGTCGTACATTTCACAAAAGGAGGCAAATCGTTTACCATCCTGAGCACCACCTGCGAATCGCATACCGCAAGCTCCGGCATATCTTTTAACTTCCCTAATGCCTCTTTAATACCGTTCTCCTTTACAACCAAAGACATCCTGTCGTTATCAAGGGCATCCCTCAAAACCTGTACCTGCGGCAGTATGAGCCTGCCCTTGGGCGCCTGCAGGTCTATGGGAACTATCAGCAACGCCATGCCTCCCTGCGGCACAAGGTCTCCCACGAGAGGTGGAGGAGAAAGAAAATCTTCGGGACAGGTATCAAGAAGTATTGTCTTAAATTCCGATATTGTCATGTTCCTGTTTTCCCTGTCCATGCAGGAACATTTGATAATAAAAGGTGTCATTTCCCCTATCTTGTTGATAAAATCTTCATTCGGAGGGTTGACATCTGTTTTATTGACAACAACGACAAGAGCCGCCTTGTTCTCCCTTGCCGCCGAAGCGATATCTTCTTCATACGGCCCCCACTTTCCTGCCTCGGTAAGAAGAACAAAAATATCAGCCCTTTTGAATATTTTCCTGGTCTTTTCGGTCCTCATATGCGAAAGGGTAGAAGTATCGTCTATCCCCGCGGTATCAAGGAAGACCACAGGTCCCACGGGCAGAAGCTCCATTGTCTTTTCCACCACGTCGGTTGTCGTGCCCGGAATGGGAGAAGTAATGGCGACATTCTGGGAAGCAACGTAGTTGAGAAAAGTGGACTTGCCCACGTTTGTCCTTCCAAATATTCCTATCTGCAGCCTCAAAGATTTCGGTGTTTTTCTCATGGCTCTTCTCATAGCCGGACAAAAGATTATTTGCGGTACAGCGGCCTCGGATTGTAAAAAGTATGCAGAAGCTTATGGCTTTTTTCGCTGAGGGGTTTTCCAAGAAAATCATTGTAGAGTTTCTTTATATAGGGGTTTTCATGGGCATAATGGAAATCCTGTTTTTCGTCGTCAAGGTACAATCCCTGCGAGCGGGAAATACGCAGTTTATCGGTAACCCCGTAAGGCTGTCCTCCTCCTCCCACGCAGCCCCCGGGACATGCCATGACTTCTACAAAATGGTAAGGGATTTCCTTTCTTTCGGCAATGGCTTTCTGTATCTTGTTAAGCACATACTCCACATTGCCTATTCCGTGGGCTATCGCCACTTTTATACTGTTGCCGTCAATTTCAACCGTTGTCTCCTTGACTCCCTTCAATCCCCTCACGCTCTCGAAATCCATGATGCCGGCATTTTCGCCGGTAATGTAATAATGGGCAGTTCTGAGGGCTGCTTCCATTACCCCTCCTGTTGCTCCGAAGATAACCCCTGCACCCGTATAATCCCCGAGAATATGGTCCGGTTTCCCGTCTTCCAGTCCCACAAAGTCTATTCCTGCCTGTTTTATCATGCGCGAGAGCTCGCGGGTTGTCAAGGAAACGTCTATGTCCTGGTAGCCGGAAGCAAACATTTCTTCGCTTCTTGTTATTTCATATTTCTTGGCCGTACAGGGCATGATGGAAACCATGAATATCTTTGAAGGGTCTATATTGTTCTGCTCCGCATAATATGTTTTGGACAGAACGCCTACCATGGCCTGCGGCGATTTTGCCGTGGAAAAATGCTCTATCATATCCGAATAGTACTTTTCCATGAAATCCACCCAGGAAGGGCAGCACGAGGTAATCAAAGGAAGAGGCCCCTTCTTGTGAACGAACCTCTGTATGAATTCCGTCGCTTCCTCCATCACGGTGAGGTCTGCGCCGAAGGATGTGTCAAAAACCGCCTTGAAACCGAGTTTCCTCAATGCGGCATACAGTTTGCCCGTAAGGTTTTCACCTTCCGGGTATCCGAAGGCTTCCCCGATGGCAACCCGGACAGCCGGGGCAATCTGCACCACGCAGTATTTATCCGGGTCGTACAGGGCTTTCCATGTCTTTTCTGTTTCGTCGTACTCTGCTATCGCCCCGGTGGGACAGTGGGCGGAACACTGGCCGCACTTAATGCAAGGACTGTCGGCAAGGTTTATATCTCCGGCGGCAGATATCCTGGTCTTAATCCCCCTGTCAAGAAAAGAAAGCGCCCATACATTCTGTATGTTCTGGCAGACATTGATGCATCTTCCGCATAGAATGCACTTGTCTGCCACCAGATTGATGATTTTGGTTGAATAATCAGGCTGCAAGCCTTTCTTTAACTGGTGGAAAGGGTACTCCCGGATGCCAAAATCGGCGGCAAGTTTCTGCAGCTCGCAGTTGTTGTTCCTTGCACACTGCAGGCAATCGTTGGGATGATTCGACAGTATGAGCTCTATGACTGTTTTGCGCACCTCATGCAGTTCGTTGTCATGCGTCGTTATATTCATTCCCTCTTCAATGGGAGTACAGCACGCCCGCAGGAATTTCCCGCTTCCCGCGTTTTTTACTACGCATATTCCGCATGCTGCCGTTGAATCGAGGTCCGGATGTTTGCATAGAACGGGAATCTTGATATTAATTTTTTTCGCAGCGTCAAGAATCGTGGTGCCTCTTCGAACCTTGACAGGTATACCGTTGATGTTTGCAGTTATCATATTACCCCCTGGATATCGCCTCGAATTTGCATACTTCAAAACAGTTTCCGCACTTTATGCACTTTTCATTGTCTATCACAAAACCTTCCTTGTTGTTCCCGGATATGGCAGAAACAGGACAGTTCCGGAAACAGAGACTGCACCTCCTGCACTTCTCCTGAATAATCGTGTATTCGAGCAGCTCCTTGCATTTTCCCGCACGGCATTTTTTGTCTCTTATGTGTTCAAGGTATTCTTCTTCGAAATATCTCAAAGTTGACAGAACCGGATTTGGAGCCGTCTGTCCAAGTCCGCATAAGGATGCTTTCTTCACTGCCGCTGCAATTTTCTTCAGCTTGGCAATGTCTTCCTGGGAAGCTTTCCCTTTAGAAATGCTGTCAAGATATTCAAGCATCTGTGTAGTCCCTATCCGGCAGGGAGCGCACTTTCCACAGGATTCGTCGACGCAGAAATTCATGTAAAATTTTGCCAGGTCGACCATGCAATCGCTTTCATCAATGACTATCATGCCCCCCGAACCCATGATTGAACCCAGTTTCTGAAGATTCTCATAATCAACGGGCGTGTCAAGGTGCTCTTTCGATATAACTCCGCCTGAAGGCCCCCCCGTCTGCACCGCTTTTATGTCGTAGCTGTTAAGCATTCCCCCACCGATATCGTATATGATTTCCCTCAGGGTAATACCCATGGGCACTTCAACAAGCCCTGAGTTTTTTATCTTGCCTGTCAGGGCAAATACTTTCGTACCTTTTGAAGTAGGACTTCCTATTTTAGAAAACCATTTTCCGCCTTTCGTGAAAATAACCGGTACATTTGCAAGCGTTTCAACGTTATTTATTACAGTAGGCCTGCCCCATAAACCTTTTACCGAAGGGTATGGCGGACGAGGGGAAGGATAACCTCTTTTGCCTTCTATGGAAGCGATAAGCGCTGTTTCTTCGCCGCAGACAAAAGCCCCTGCTCCAAGCCTTATCTCTATGGAGAAAGAAAAATCGCTGCCAAGAATATTGTTGCCCAGCAGTCCATATTCCTGTGCATCATCAACGGCTTTCTGCACGCGGCTTATTGCCAGGGGATACTCGGCCCTTATGTAAAAATACCCTTTTTGCGCCCCGACGAGATACCCCGCAACAAGCATCCCCTCCAGTACGGAATGAGGGTCTCCCTCGAGAACACTCCTGTCCATGTAAGCGCCGGGGTCGCCTTCGTCTCCGTTGCAGATGACATATTTTTCGTCCGAACGGGTTTTTCGTGCAAAATTCCATTTCATCCACAGGGGAAAACCTCCGCCCCCCCGCCCCCGCAGCCCGCTTATTTTCAGTTCCTCTATCGATTCTTCCGGTTTGTATTCGAAAAGAACCTTCTTTAACCCCTGGTAGCCTCCTGTCTCAAGGTAGCTTTCAATATTTTCAGGGTCTATAACCCCGCAGTTTCTCAGCACTATTTTTACCTGTTTGTCCTTCACGCTGGAAATTTTTTCTTTTATCTCTTTACCTTCTTTTATGCTCTTCCTGACTATTCCCGGTATGTCCTCTTCGGTCAGATCCGTATATGTGAACCCGGCAGGCAGAATCTTCAATGCCACGCCCCTGTTATAAATGCCAATATCGACAACTCTTACAAGCTTCCATTTATCGGATATTCCCTCTTTTTGAAGGGCATCAAGAACTTTATCATGAAAGAGTCCTTCCCTATCCTTTCCGTCGGTGTCTTTTAGCAGAATAACTTTCATTTTTCATCTCCGTTGGCTTCCTGTACATCGAATATGTGGTCGTTTAAAAGTTCCCCGTTGATTACATGCCTGTCCACTATTGCAAGGGCAAAAGTCTTGTCCACTTTGCCGTAAACCACGGCAGGAAGGTCCTTGACAATCACCTCTACAAGAGGTTCGGCATAACACTTGCCGCTGCATCCGCATTTTTGAATTTCAATCCCGAGATTCCTCTGCCTGACTTCGTTTTTCAAAACCTCATAGACTTCTTCCGCCCCTGCAGCGATGCCGCATGTGCTCATCCCCACTCTTATGACATCTTTAACCTTGTGAGCCGCCGCTTTTTTCGCGTATGCCTCAAGGTTATCTTTTGTAAGCTTTGGCATTGTCCATTTCTCCTTTTTTTGAATAGCTTGAAAGAATATTTACGACATTTTCCCTCGTCATGTGGCCGTAGACCTTGTCATCCACGGTCATAACGGGAGCAAGGCCGCAGCAGCCAAGACATCTTACAATTTGCAGGTAAAAAAGGCCGTCGTTGGTAGTCTGCCCCTCTTCAATATTAAGTATGCTTTTAATCTCTTCCAGTATCTTTCCGGCGCCTTTGAGGTAACAGGCAGTTCCAAGGCACACAGAAATGATGTGCCTGCCGGGGGCTTCAAGCCTGAAAAAATTGTAGAAGGTAATAACCTCGTATATTCTTGCAAGAGATGTATTAAGCCTCTGCGAGAGAATAAAGGCAACACTGCGCGGAACGTAACCGAATTCTTTCTGTATTTCATGGAGTATCATGATAAGGTTTCCCGGCTTATCTCTCCATTTTTCAACAAGAAGCCCAACTTCTTCTATTACCTTCCTGTGCGTCTCTCCCGCCTGCTGGACAAGGTGTTTTATATTGGACACAAGTATTGCTTCTATCTCTTTCTTGAAAGCCACAGTTTTCAGTGGTACCTTTTCAATAAAAGATTCCAGTCCTTCCGGCAATGCCTGCGGGCCCCCGTCAGGAAGGATTATCACCGCAGGGATGCCGTTGATTCCGGCATACTGAAGAATGGATTTCACCGTATCACCCCTGCTCTTGCTTTTGAGAATAGCCAGGCTGACAAGCACTATGTCTGGCGATAACTGCTTGATTTTTTCAAAACCCTCTTTGTAAGTCTGCGTTGAATAGATGGCATAATTATAGCCGCTCAGCAGCTGCGCTGCTTTTTCAATAAACCCGCTGTCATTGTCTATAAACAATATCTTATGTTTCATTTCATACCTCTTTTAAGGTTATCAGGTTAAGAGAGGGCAACTTTGTGATTTTTTTCACAAAGAAGGGCAAAAAAATTTGGACACCCTATTATTTTAACAATTTTTCCTTCTACTGTCAAGACTATCCTGCTTTTTCTGCATATTACACATGCTGCCCCACTCTCTTCTCACCAGGCAACGGAACCCGTTTTCCCGGACAGGATGTTCAAGATTATTTCCTGCCTCCCTAAAACCGGACCTTTTCTGAATTACCGTGCATCCAGAGGCTCTCCTGAAAATGATGAAACACCTTTAAGGCTTCCGTCAAATAAAAAGAGCGC
>DAOQVZ010000017.1:0-24787 GCA_035341815.1 bacterium | reverse complement strand
CTATATATGCAGAATTCCTGAACCACTCCCTGTTTCCCCCGTTTACCGCATCGTGGGCGCTAAGCATCAGGATTCCCTTGTTATCATTGGCGTACATGAGCATTCCAAGTCCTACCTGTTTCAGGTTGTTCATGCATACCGCCTGTTTTGCCCGCGCGCGCGCCTTGCCCAGGGTGGGAAGCAGCATGGCCGCCAGTATTGCTATGATGGCTATAACTACAAGTAACTCTATAAGCGTAAAACCCGTTTTTTCATTTTTTTGCATTTTTCTCACCTCCTATAAAAATAATCTTACTTCCATCAGTAAGTGGAGTTAAGATCCCTCAAAGTACAATCCGGACTGGCCGGATAGCTTGGAACAACATTGGGAAACGCCTCGTAAGGCAACAGGGAATTGCCCGCATTGGGATAATTCTTGCGATAAACAGGCACCCACTTTGCATTGCCTCCCACGTAAAGGGCGTTGACCCCGTCCCACTGGTGATTTCCCATACCCTGGTTTAACCTTAAAGCCTCCCATGTTTTCGTTGTATTCCTGCTGGCTACGGTACTCGCTGTATGCCAGGAATAGCTTGCGTTCCATTTCCTGTCCGCCATTATGGCCGTATCGGAATGAGTCTGCAGGTTCAAGCCGTAAGCATAGGCATAAGAACAGGACCCTCCAAAATATATGGTGGCATTCCTGGCAAGGTATCCCGGTATGGTGGAAACCTCGTCAAGAGAAGCGCCGGGACACAGGAAAAGATTGTAGTTCGTTATGTAAGCCGGAGTCTCAAGTTCCGGATCCGAGTCCAGCTGGCCGGTAAGCAGTGCAAGAGATACATTTGTTTTCGACAAAGCTACCGCGTGGTCACGTATGGGAAACCAGCCCTGCCAATCCTGAGCGTAGATATGTAAAACCAGACCTATCTGCTTGAGATTGGACAAACATACTCCTCTCCTTGCATGCTCCCTTGCCCTTTCGAGAGCCGGCAGCAGCATAGCCGCAAGTATTGCTATTATTGCTATGACCACCAGCAGCTCTATGAGAGTAAATCCTTTTTTCTTTCTTCTTCCTTTCATTTTTCTCACCTCCTTTACTTCGAGCTCTCCCTGTTATACTTGCAGGCGAGAAGCTTCGATTTATCTCTTTTCTCCGCATGCATTTATGCGGAGTTATGATTTATCGCTTTACTCAGTTTATCCCGGGGCTTTCCATGGAAACTTTCACCTGAAGAGTTCACCGGATAAGGAGCTCCGGTTTTTCTCCCTGTTCAGTTTTTGTCTTATCGTCCCTCTTATTACAAGTTCCGGTTTAAATATCTTGGTGGAAATTTTATTCTTCACATTTTCTTCCCAGTTCAAAATGAATTTCACCGCTTCGTACCCCATTCTATTTCTCGGCTTGGCAACCGTTGTCAAAGGAGGCTCCGTAAAACAGGCTTCGGCTATATCGTCAAATCCTATAACTCCCATGTCTTCAGGAATTCTCAGCCCCTGTTTTTTTATCGCTTCCATGGCCCCTATTGCCCGCCAATCGGTAGAGCAGATTAAAGCATCGGGAATTTCCTTCGCCTCTCTAAGAAAATTCTCCATTACCACACAGCTGTTGGATATCCCCGTCGTTTTTTCGAATATTATGCCGGCAGGTTTTAAGCCGTATTCCGACAGTGCAGACATAAAGCCATTATATCTCGGAAGGGTGTGCAACACTTTAAGGTCCGAACCCAAATATGCAATCTTCCGGTAACCCGCCTTTATCAGGTAAACTGCTGCACTATACGTTCCATAAGCATCATCGCAGGTTATCTTGTATGCCGGGTAATTGACATCCTGGTTTACTATCACGTAAGGAGTATTTTTCTTCTCAAAATTACTTTTTTCCTCAAGGGAAAGTCCATTCAGTATGATTGCAGGCTTCTCGTAAGATATGCTTTTTTCATTGGCATATACAAGCTCGGACTGGACCTCATATTCAATACAGCAGTCTAAGACACCTTTCAGCACATCTACGGTGACAAACCAGCAAATCGGATTTTGTTCTCTCTGGAGAGTTGCAGGCCTTGAAACCATTACCTGGATTTCAACTCTGTTTTTTTTTGCGGCGGCAGGTAAACCTGTAACAAAGGTTCCTTTTCCTTTGTATCTTTTCAGTATATTCTCTTTCTCAAGTTCCGATATAGCTTTACGTACAGTTAAATAACTTACATTGTACTTTTCTGCAAGTTTTTTCTCGGGAAGTATCATATCGCCTATTTTAAGCATATCAAGCTTAATCTGCGCCAATATGTCATCTTTCAACAAACTGCCTTTAAATTTATGCCTCAGACTTTCCATATATAATCTCTCCGGCTCCAACTTTGACTTGACTTGTTTTAAACATGTTCTATAATACTTCTATAGTATTTCTATAAATATCTTAACATATAATTTTATTTTGTCAAGTTTTTTCAGCCGAGGCAGAATAAAACATGCCGTTTAATAAACAGAAGAAGTTGAAATGAAAAATATAATCATAGTTTTTTCTTTGATACTGCTCTGCTTCAATCTGTTCTCCCAGCAGTTCCGCACCTATAAGCAGGCATACCAGTACGGCACTTATAAACTGCAGCAGAAACTCTATCAGGAAGCGAGGAAAGACCTTTTAGAAGCTCTCAATATGGCGGAAACGGATGAGGATAAATCTCTAACAACATTGAATATAGGACACGCATATTTTGGAGAAGCCGATTATGAAAATGCGCGCGAAATGTATGCTAAGGTACTGGAGATAGAAAAAGGTGCTTCAAGAGATAAAATGGAAGCACAGATTAAAACAGCCGAATCCTATCTCATGGGGAAAAACTACCCGGAAGCGTTGACATCTTTTGAAAAAATCCTTGCGAAAAAAAATATCACCCCCCTGACGGAGGCGGATATTCTGGCAAGAATATCCCAGATTTACCTGGCAGAGAAAAATTATTCAAAACAGAGGGAGACGCTGGAAAGGATAATAGGTATGGATGAACCTCTGCCTGTGAACAAACTGCGCGCCATGCTGCAGACAGGAGACAGTTTCACGGCAGAAAAAAAATACGATGAAGCGATTGCCGCATTCAACAGGATATTGGAAACTGAATATGTCAGTACGCATGCCAGGGTAGATGCGCTTATCAAGATGGGACAGATTTATAATACCGGAAAGAATTATCCTGAAGCTGTAAATTTATATAAACAGGTTATCGCGATGGGCAAAGATGCGCCTGAATGGCTGGTGATGAGGGCATTACTGGGACTTGCCGGTATCTACAGGATTCAGGAACAATTCTCACAGGCAAGGGATTTATATTACCGGCTGATTGAAATAATCGACACCACCGAGTATGTTTATTATTCACATACTAAATTAACCGCCATGTGCGGCATAGCGGATTCTTACAGGGAAGAAGGAAACGACATGCAGGCGCATGAAGAATATGAGAAAGTTCTTGAGACAGGCGGAATGTATCAATTGAGTGAATCGCAAATAAAAGAAGCAGAATCCAGGATAGGAAAAAATGAACCGGCAGAAACTGTCAGAACGGCCGAAAACTATTACTATAAACGCAAATTTTCAGCAGCACGGGAAGAGTATAATAAGGTTTTGGATATGGAACAGGCTAATATCCGCCAGAAAACCTATGCGCAATTGAGGATAGCTGACATCTGTTCTGTAGGGGGAAAATATCCTGATGCAAGAACCGGATATGAAAAGGTGTTAAATGCAAAAACAGCTTCCTCTGCGGCAATCAACAGCTATAAGCTCGAAGCGCAGAAAAAGATTGCCAATATATACAGGGCTGAAGGCAATTTTGAGACGGCGAAAACCGAATACGCCAAAATCCTGAAGATGGAAAGTGTAACCCCTTCTATGGCAGAAGAGATAGAGCAGCGGATAGATTCCATATACTGGTAAACTTTGATGGGAGGAAGTATATGAAAATCATGCGATATGCATTAATTATTGCGATAATGGCAGCTTTAAACATAAGGGCTGAAAGCCAGGGATATAGTGAGTGGTTAAAACACAGAGAAGCATTAAAACATGACGGCAGTGTGGTAAGGTATTACACCTTTGAAGGAGTGGAAAACAACAAAAGCAAGATACCTGACCTCAGCGGGAAGGGAGGTACTCTTTCACATTATTATTACAGGTATCCAAATTGGGAAAAACCTGAGAAAGACGACATGGAAGTTGTAGAAGGCAGGTGGCCTGAAAAAAAAGCTGTACAGTTAAATACAGGCATGTATATAGGACCCGAAGTTGTTATAGAAAATAAACAGTTCAGTGTGGAATGCTGGTTCAGAAAGTCAAGCGCGGCAGGCAAAGAGTACAGTGTGCGGCTTGTTTCTGTCTTTAACGGGTGGAACAGCGGATGGAATCTCAATGTCAGCACATCTGCAGTTCAGTTGAGTATCGGAGGAATAGGCAGAGCAGGTGCTGCAGCAAAAAATGTATCCATCCAGGACAACGTCTGGCATCATCTTGCAGGGACATGGGACGGCAATACGATACGTCTCTACCTCAACGGTGAATTTATAGCTGAAACTTCCCATACGGGAGAATATATTTCTCCGGCGGCAGCAGGTAAAACGCCTTTCTGGATAAATAATTATAACAAAGGAATAAATGACGTAAAAATCGATATGGACGAGGTGGTCATATACAACAGGGTATTAAGCCAGGAAGAGATAATTGCGGAAGGCGGTAAAGCCGAAGCGGTCACAACAGCAGGCAATATTGATACAATTTTGAAAAATGCTTACGGTTATATGAAAGCAGGCGATTATAAAAACGCCCGCGTGGAGTATGCCCGCTTGAAAGATATCTCTACTTTAACCACCGGAAAAGAGATGTCATTATTTAACATAGCTGAGTGTTACGATAAAGAGAAAAATTATGCTGACGTCCATAAAACTTACGGCGCAATATTTTCACTGCCGGGATTAACGCCTTTTTACCGCATCTACGGGTTATTCAAAGAAGCAGAGGTATATCTTGAGCAGAATAATTATAGCCAGGCACGTAAACTATACCAGGATATACTGAATACAGACGGCGTATTGGAACATCATAAATTTAAAGCAATTCTTTATACGGGAGATGCTTACCGCATAGAGCGAAAATATTCACAGGCACGCGGCATATACGAAACACTTTTAAAAGAACAGGATACCTCAAAATACCCGCATGAGGGCTACAGGCTGGACCTGAGGGAGAGACTGGAAGGTATAGAAGGTCTGGCAGACGGTAAGGAAGAAAAGAGCGAACGTGAAAAGAGGGTAGAGCGGGTCAACAGTCCCAAACAGGGAATATATGTCTCTTTACAGGGTAAAGATACTAACCCTGGAACAAAAAAGAAACCGTTTGCCACAATCAAAAGAGCTCAGGAAGAAGTGCGTAAACGGAAAGAAAAAGGTATGCCGAAAGGCGGGATAGCTGTATATATAAGAGGCGGGAAATATTTCATCGCAGAGAGCATTACTTTTGGGCAAGAAGATTCCGGAACACCGGATGCGCCTGTAGTATATAGAAGCTATCCGGGGGAAGAAGTACGCATCATAGGTGGCAGGCAGATAGACAACTTCAAACTGCTTGACGACCCCGATATTTTGAGACGGCTGCCTGAGGAATCGCACGGCAAGATATGGGTAACTGACCTTAAAGCATCAGGCATAACGACAAACTACGGGCAGCTCCTGCCGAGAGGTTCGCACTATTGGGGAACTCCGAACCATGGAGCGATGGAACTGATATATAACGGCAGGGTAATGGAACTGGCACGCTGGCCCAATGAGGGATGGGTAACGATTGCAGCTCTGGTTAATCCCGAAGGCGAAGGGTTGATGCGGGGCGAACCTTATGAGAGAGGCAAATTCATCTATTCCGGGAACAGACCTGAAAGATGGACAGAAGAAACGGATATCTGGCTGAAGGGCTATATAGTTGTAAGACAACCATACGAGTTGGTACACGCAAGAATTAACAATATCGATACAAAAAAGAAGGTGTTATACATGGCTGCCGACAACAGGTGGTCACATACTTACCCGCTTTATGATATCCCCGTAGCCAAAAACCAGCCTTATTTTGCATATAATCTTTTGAGCGAGCTCGATAAACCCGGAGAGTGGTATTTGAACAGGCAAGAGGGGAAACTATATTTCTTCCCCCCTGATAAGAATATCCGGGATGGAGAAACAATAGTCAGCACGCTGGATGCGCCTTTGATTATAATGGACGATACTTCCAATGTTGTATTTTTCGGACTGACGATAGAAGAAACATGGCGTAATGCAGTCGAGATCAGGGACGGTAAAAATAACCTGATAGCAGGCAGTATAATACGCAATACGGGACAGTATGCAGTTAGAATATACAGCGGCTGGCAGCACGCAGTAGTCGGATGCGACATATATGACACGGGTGAGGGCGGCATATCCATGGAAGGGGGCGACGAAAAAGAACTTATGCCTGCAAAACACTACGCCGAAAATAACCACATATACAGGTTTAACAGGTTTGACGGCGGCACTGGTTCCAATGCCGCAAGAATCGGCGGCGTAGGCAGCCGGTTCTCGCATAATCTTGTAAATGACACTCCACTTATAGCGATAACATTTACCGGCAACGACCATATAATAGAGTTTAACGAGATACACGATGTACTCTCCGAGGGGAAAGAACTGGGGAGTATTTACCTGCAGAAGTTTCCTCTTCTCAACAGGGGAACGGTTATAAGAAATAATTTTTTCCACCATATTACCGACCACTATTCTCCCAATACATCGCATACCGTCTGCGGGATACATATAGACGGACTTGAAGGAGGGTTGGTTATGGAAGGCAACGTATTTTACAGGATAGCTTATAAAGCCATAGGCCACAGCGGTCCCGATACCCGTTTTGAAAACAACCTTTTTGTAGAGATTCCGATAGGAATAGAACAATGGAACCGAAACGATATCGTTTCAGGAACGGAGTCGAGCAGAGATTTTTTTCAGAGAAGATTGAATCTTTTAAACTATAACCAGCCGCCATGGAGCAGAAAATATCCGCTGTTATCAGAAGTATATGAAAGCGGCAAACCCATAGGCTGGCCCAAAAATATCGTGGTTGAAAGAAATGTGATACCTGCGGGAACGCTTATTGCTTTCGGCGGAGACAGGGAAGACATTATGCTCGGGCCCAACTGGCAGGGAGGCAACCCTTATTTTATAGACCCTGATAATATGAACTTCAACATACTGCCGGGTTCGCCTGCTTTTGGATTTTCGGGCCATGAACCCATCCCTTTCGACAGCATAGGTTTGTATAACGACCCCCTACGGGCAAGCTGGCCGGTTAAAAGAGAGGTCGGTAAATATTACAATCCGGATAAGGCTGCGAAAACGGGAGCGCCAAAAAGAATAAGCAAGTTAATTGAGTATGAAGTGTCTGAAAAGATAAATCCCATAACCATAGACGGCATGCTCACAAAAGAGGAATGGCTTGGATTGGACAGAAAGAAAGCCCTTGCCGTGGAACAGTTTTACTCGGGGGAAAAGAAAGAGGGACCAAAAAGCTGCGCGTGGCTACTGTATGACGATAGATACCTTTACATAGGAATTCATAACGAACCCGACCCGTGGCAGGAAGGCATGGATGAACACCTGAAAAAATTCAGTCCCGTGATAGAAATAGCGATTGAAGGGCAGAAAGGGCCCGCCGTGCGCGGCTGGTGGGTAGATGAAATGCCTACCGGTCCCATATATATCCTCTGGGGGCGGCAAAACGGCGAATCCAAGGTCATTCCCCAGACAAACATGTTTACCCTTTCATCCGAAGCGGCGTCGCAGCTGGAAACAGGGATAGAATACAAAACCAGCACTGCAGAAGACGGCAGCTGGAGAGCAGAATGGAAGATACCTCTTTCAGCCGTCAACATCAACCCTGAAACCTCTGAAAAACAGGGATTCAATATAAGCATATGGGGGAAAAAGGGATGGTTCACGTGGGTACCTACGGGCGGACCTCTCTGGCTGGTCCAGAATGCCGGTATTATCAGATTTGCCAGATGAAAAAAGGATAGAATTGTAATTTTAAACCTGTTCAGAATTACAAAAAAAAGGAGATGCAAATGACGGGAAAAAAGAGCTGGCATGTCGAAAGATTTTTATTTTGTTGCATTTTACCCTTGCTTCTCATATTTTCTCAGCGAGCATATCCGGAAACAACCGTTGAAGAAAATAAAAACCTTCTTGCAAACCCGGACATGTCGATTATGAAAGACGGCGTTCCCGAAGGATGGACTTTGAAGGGACAGGTAAAGGTTGAATATGACGGGGAACAGAAAATCACCACCGTCTACACGGAGCTTACCAACGATTACATACTGCAAACTGTCAGCCTTGAACCCGGACACTACCTTCTCAGGGCACTGGTAAAAACAAACACCCATGCGGTGGCTCTGAAAGCTGTCGGACTTATACCCATAGGAGTTTCAGATGACTACAGGTGGTCGGAACTTCCCTTTTACATAGACGGTGCGGGAGCCGGCAACTTATCGGCCATGGTCGGAATTTTTGTGCCTTCAACGGGAGGAGGCAAACAGGGAGATATCTTTGCGGAAACGAAAATAAAAAAAATGGAGCTTGTCCGGCTCGGAGATACGGCTCTGCCGCGCAGGTGGGGAACAACCATGCCTGTTAACCCATTGCACGGGCTTGAAACAATAAACGAGAACCCCGACTGGAACAGGCCCGGCAAGGTTATCTTCAAGGATGCGTTCCTTGGAACAGAGCTGTGGCTGATGACCCAGGACGGACAGGTTAACCTGTCCTATGCGGGTTTTCCTGATTTCAGCAATGAAGGAAAATACGTCATCGTCGGTTACAGGAAACCGGGTACGGTTATGCGGACGGACGGCTCATTCAGGTATAACCCTCCTTCTCAAACAGGGGTGCGGACATGGACAAACAAACTGTTATGGCTGTTTCCATGGGAGAAAAAAAGGCTTCCCGAAGGCGCAGACCCATCCGACTGGATAGCCATTGCCCGTTCGGTAGACTACATGTTTCCTTCCCGATGGTCTCCAAAAATAGAACTGCAGAATATATCTACAGGAGAAACTGCCGATATTGCCCTGCCCCAAAGGGAAGGGTGGCAGATTATTTCGGTACCATCAAAACACATGAGCGGAAGGGGACCTAAAATAAGCAGTATAGACCATGAAACTCTCGTATGGTATTCGGAGGACAAAAAACACCTTGCCACCTCAAACGTGGAAGGGGAAAATTTCCGTATATTTCCACTCAAGAGTATATCCAAAAAACCTGAAAACGATTCACCTCTACTTGTGCGCCAATCATATCTCGTGATGATATACGACACGTGGTACAACGCCATTGACAAGAACGGCAACCGGTACTTCTTATACGACTTCAACCACGGCAAGTCCATAGAAGACCCTTACAACCCCTACCAGATCTGGGCACTGCCTCTCAAGGAAGGCGACGCTCGCGAACCGTTGAGGGTCATGCCCAACCATTCGCGCAATATTCCGGAAGACGGAGTCAGAGGCAGCTGGGCACAGTTCAGTTACAATTACACGGAGGAAGGCTGCATGTTCCTGGAGGACGGGACAATAGTCTACGGCAGCGCCCTGGGACTCCACAGCGGATTCATGGGCACCATAAGGTCTCAATCAGGATACGAAAAACCTGTCAGGTTCATAGGAAGCTATCCTTCCATGGACCATGTTTCATGGCCCAACGAATTCCGGGACAGGGACTTCGCTGCAGTATGGGCTTCGGGATACCCGGGACTGACAGTTGCCATGATTGACCTTGAACACGATACATTCTGGACCCTCGTAATCAAGAATTATTATGACTATTATGACCGGTCAAAAAAGGAATACAGGATAGAGAGAGAGCAGGGACTCGGCAGGGGTGCAGGAAGGGCACAAGCCTCTTTAATCACACCCGCCCCTACATTCAGCCCTGATTTTACGAAACTTCTTTATTCGTCTTCCATGCTCGCTCTCAAATATGCCGAAGGGACTTACGGCGACGCTTACATAGCGGTTGCCCGGTATCCGCAGCCGCCTGTAAATGTGAGAATCGAAGGAAACAGGCTGACATGGGACAAACCCATGTACAGCGCCGAAATCATGGGGTTCAACGTCTATTATTCGGAAGAAAGCGGGAAAGGCAGCTGCGTGAAGCTCAACAGCGTACCTGTGAAAGAAACAGAATACCCTCTGCCAGGCAATAAAAACGGCTTTTACACAGTCACCTCGGTGGAATATTCAGGGCTGGAAAGCAGGATGTTTTCCAAAGAGGTGCCGGTGGGAAGAAATACGTTTTTCAGGCTCTTCTGCCAGCCGGAAGAGGGCAGGGTTACAAAACCCATGGTGCCTTTCTTCGAACCGAAAGGGGCATCCAACCTGTATGCCGTGGCGGTAACCGACCCCGAGCTGGTCTACAAAAAGAGGCTCGAAGAAGGACTGAAAGGCTCGGTTAAGATTGACGTGGATATCCCTCTAAGCGGAAGCTGGAGGATAATGGCACGGGTGAGGGGCATGTCGGGGCTGGAACGCTCGAGCTACACCACCGGATGGGAACCAACAGGGGAAGCAGGCAGGGGAAGCTTCAGCGTGAAGGTTCAAGGTAAAGTTGCGGGGAAAATACCCGTGGAAGGGTTTGGATGGAAATGGGTGGAAATAGATACAAAAAAACTGAACCTTTCTGCCGGAAAAACAGGGCTTGAATTTTCCACCGGAGATACCGGGATAGCAATTGATAATATACTTGTTACAAACGACCCTGTTTTCATACCCGTAAATTGCGATAACACGCCCACTGCAAAACCTTCGGTGACTGAAGGGCTTAAAATTGCAGAGATAAAATCGGAAGGAGAACCTCTGGCATGGAGGGGTTACACGGTGAAACCGCCTTACGTTAAACTTACATGGGAGGCATCAACCGTTCCCCAGGGAGTGAGATACTACAATATATACAGGAGCAGGAAAAAGGAATTCGAAGCGTCTCCGGCGAACCTTATCGGCAGCAACCACGAAACGTGGTTCGTGGACACCGGACTGGAGAAGGGAGTGGAATATTATTACAGGATAGAAGCAGTTGACAACTGGGACAACCGCTCGGCGGTTACAAGAGAAACCAGGATAGCGGCAGAATAATACCATGAAAAAAATAAATTTCACAAAGGAGAGAAAAGAGATGCATGAAAAAAAACTTTTTACTGTCCGAATGATTCTTTCTGCCGTAATTTTATTTTTTTTTCAAACAGCCGTGGTTCGGGCCGCGGAGGAAGAAAAGAATCTACTCATGAACCCCGACATGTCCATAATTAAAGACGGCGTGCCCGAAGGATGGATTTTGAGGGGACAGGCACGGGTTGAATATGACAGGACAGAGAAAATCACCGTCGTGTATACAGAGCTTACCAACGATTTCATTCTACAGAAGGGAAGCCTTGCCCCGGGACACTACCTTTTGCGCGCCCTGGCAAAAACAAACACCTGCGGAGTGGCATTGAAAGCAATTGGAAGCATGCCTATAGAAGTTTACGATGATTACAGGTGGACAGAGCTTCCATTTTGCATAGAAGGAGCGGGAGAAAGCAACCTGTCGGCAATGGTCGGAATACATGTTCCATCAATAGGAGGCGGCAAACAGGGAGACCTTTTTACTGAAACCAGGATAAAAAAACTTGAACTCGTAAGGCTGGGAGATACTTCTTTGCCCCGCAGATGGGCAACAAAGATTCAAGCGCATCCCATGCACGGAATTGAAGCGATAAACGGTGGCCCTCAATGGGAGAGACCCGGCAGAGTTATATTCCACGACACTTTCACCGGAACTGAACTCTGGCTCATGACACAGGCAGGGCAGACGGATTTATCTTATGTAGGTTTCCCGGATTTCAGCAACGATGGGAAATATGTTTTAGTTGGGTACAGGCGGCCGGGCAATGTCATGCGAACTGACGGTTCATTCAGGTATAACCCTCCTTCTCAAACAGGGGTGAGGGCATGGACAAACAAACTGTTATGGCTGTTTCCATGGGAGAAAAAAAGGTTGCCCGAAGGCGCAGACCCATCGGACTGGATAGCCATTTCCCGTTCGGTGGACTACCTGATGCCTTCACGTTGGCGTCCCAACATTAAAGTTCAAAATCTCGCTACAGGCGAAACCGCTAATATTTCTCTTCCTGAGCGCCCCGGGTGGCAGATTATTTCGGTACCTTCGATACACCTGAGCGGCAGGGGACCCAAAATAAGCAGTATAGACCATGAAACCATGGTATGGTATTCCGATGACAGAAAACACCTGGCCACCTCAAACATGGAAGGGGAAAATTTCCGTATATTTCCACTCAGGAGCATATCAAGGAAACCTGAAAACGATTCTCCTCTGCTTATACGCCAGTCATATCTCGTGATGATATATGACACGTGGTATAACGCCATTGATAAAAACGGCACCCGGTACTTCTTTTACGACTTCAACCACGGCAAATCCATAAACGACCCTTATAACCCCTACCAGCTATGGGCACTCTCTCTCAATGAAAACGACGAGAGGGGACCCCTGAGAGTGATGTCCAACCCGGACTTGAACATCCCCGGGGATGCAAGAGGAAGCTGGGAACAGTTCAGCCGCAGCAAAAATACCCAGGAAGGGTATCTCCTGCTTGAAGACGGCACGGTTGTACACGGAAGTTCAATTGGAATGCACAGCGGCTTTTCCGGAACCATACGGGCGAAAGCAGGAATTGACAACAAGAACCGATTCATCGGAAGTTATCCTTTGATGGACCGTGTATCCTGGCCGCACGAGTTCATGCACGACAGGGATTATGCCATAGTTGAAGCCTTTACGGAACCTCAATGTCCCGTCCTCATGGCAGACCTTGAGAACGACACGTTCTGGACACTTGCAATAACCAATTTCCACGATTACGCCATAAGGTACGCCCAGAGACCCATGTACAGCGGACGGCCGGGTTTCGGAGAATATCACAAACCCATGATTAGAACGGCACCAACCCAGAGCCCTGATTTTACAAAAGTCGTTTACTGCTCGTCAATGCTCACGGGCGAGGACCCCGAGCGGCTCTTCGGCGACGCTTACATAGCGGTTGCCCGGTATCCGCAGCCGCCTGTAAATGTGAGAATCGAAGGAAACAGGCTGACATGGGACAAACCCATGTACAGCGCCGAAATCATGGGGTTCAACGTCTATTATTCGGAAGAAAGCGGGAAAGGCAGCTGCGTGAAGCTCAACAGCGTACCTGTGAAAGAAACAGAATACCCTCTGCCAGGCAATAAAAACGGCTTTTACACAGTCACCTCGGTGGAATATTCAGGGCTGGAAAGCAGGATGTTTTCCAAAGAGGTGCCGGTGGGAAGAAATACGTTTTTCAGGCTCTTCTGCCAGCCGGAAGAGGGCAGGGTTACAAAACCCATGGTGCCTTTCTTCGAACCGAAAGGGGCATCCAACCTGTATGCCGTGGCGGTAACCGACCCCGAGCTGGTCTACAAAAAGAGGCTCGAAGAAGGACTGAAAGGCTCGGTTAAGATTGACGTGGATATCCCTCTAAGCGGAAGCTGGAGGATAATGGCACGGGTGAGGGGCATGTCGGGGCTGGAACGCTCGAGCTACACCACCGGATGGGAACCAACAGGGGAAGCAGGCAGGGGAAGCTTCAGCGTGAAGGTTCAAGGTAAAGTTGCGGGGAAAATACCCGTGGAAGGGTTTGGATGGAAATGGGTGGAAATAGATACAAAAAAACTGAACCTTTCTGCCGGAAAAACAGGGCTTGAATTTTCCACCGGAGATACCGGGATAGCAATTGATAATATACTTGTTACAAACGACCCTGTTTTCATACCCGTAAATTGCGATAACACGCCCACTGCAAAACCTTCGGTGACTGAAGGGCTTAAAATTGCAGAGATAAAATCGGAAGGAGAACCTCTGGCATGGAGGGGTTACACGGTGAAACCGCCTTACGTTAAACTTACATGGGAGGCATCAACCGTTCCCCAGGGAGTGAGATACTACAATATATACAGGAGCAGGAAAAAGGAATTCGAAGCGTCTCCGGCGAACCTTATCGGCAGCAACCACGAAACGTGGTTCGTGGACACCGGACTGGAGAAGGGAGTGGAATATTATTACAGGATAGAAGCAGTTGACAACTGGGACAACCGCTCTCATCCCTGCGAAATGGCAACCTTAAACCCGTAACAGAAAAATAAACCTTATAGGAGGCTGAAATGAAGCGAATGAATATTCCGGTGCTGGCAAAAATTGCAGGGGCAGCATTCTTCTGTCTTTTAATTTCCGTATCAGTCAGCGAAACATTGCACGAGGCAGCAGAAAAAGGCAGTGTTGAAGACGTAGAAAAATGCCTTCAGAAAGGAGCTGGCGTAAATGAAAGGGACAGGGAAGGCATGACTCCCCTCCATTACGCGGCATATGAAGGCAAAACGGAAACAGTCAGGCTGCTCCTGAAAAAAGGAGCGGACATGGACGCAAGAAATTTGAAGGGAGAGACTCCCCTTTACATGGCCGCAATTCTCGGACAGACTGAAGCCGCAGGAATACTTATGGAAAAAGGAGCCGATGTTACGGCAAAAGAGAACCGTGGAGGCACGCCTCTCCACAGGGCGTCTTCATGGGGACACGCTGCAATTGCAAAGATGCTGATAGAAAAAGGAGCCGATGTCTCAGCTAAAGACAGGTACGGCTGGACGCCCCTTCATTATGCGGCCACATGGAACCGCGCGGAAATTGCAAAGATGCTGATCGAGAAAGGAGCCGATGTCAACTCCATGGATACACGGGGAGAAAGTCCGCTTTACAGGGCGGCATACAGCGACGAATGCATTGAAACAGCGGAGTTTCTCATAAAGAACGGCGCAGACGTCAACCTGCCTGACAAAGACGGCCGGACGCCGTTTTTCGTTTCGGCTTACGGAAGAAGGGCTCCGAAAGTCAACGAACTTATAAAAAAATACGGGGGCAAAAACCGTTAGCCCGCCTCAAAAATTCAGTCACCTATTGATATGCGCATAGTGTGCTGTTTCCAACAGATCTTTACATTTGGAAACAAAGCACAGCACACTGAGGGAGGGTGAGGGAGAAGCTCCCTCACGTTTGGGGGAGAACAGGAACGGTGCTTTTCCCGTGACGTTAGGAGGGAGCTTGCCCTCCGCCTAAAAGTGTCGTGTCAAGAGAAAAATCAAAAGTAAAGAGATTTATGAGACACGACAATAGATGCTCCCCCCCCCCAAGGTCACAGCACGGAAATGAAAAGGCAGTTTTGCATAATTGCCTGAGAAAATCTGCAATTCCAAATCTGCAATTCGAATTCTGGACAAACCGCATTATAAGATATATAATTAGGGCTTATGGAAAGCAAATCGTTTTTTATAGGGGGAAGTTTTATAATCATAAAACAGGGGGATATAACAGAGGAACAAACAGATGCTATTGTCAATGCCGCCAATAACCGGATGATTATGGGAGGAGGAGTTGCCCGTGCAATAAGGATAAAAGGCGGAAAAGAAATCGAGGAGGAAGCAAGGGCAAAAGCTCCCGTTAGGGTAGGGGAGGCGGTAACTACCAGCGGAGGAAAAATTCCTTCGAAATTTGTGATACATGCGGCCACCATGGAGATGGACTTCCGCACGGATGAAAAGATAGTCAGAAAATCTGCACAAAATGCACTGCTTGAAGCGGAAAAACTTGAGATAAATTCAATTGCCTTTCCGGCTCTCGGATGCGGAACAGGCAGGCTGAAGGTAAAAGAAATCGCATCCGTGATGGCAGAAGAAGCGCTGAGATGCTTTTCAAAAAAAAGCACGTTAAAGGAAATACGGTTTGTTCTGTACGGGAAAAAGGATTTTGAGGATTTTTGCCGGGGAGCGGAAGAATACTTTAAGGCTTTAACCTGTAAAACTTACAGGAACCCGGTTCCTACCGTTGACATAATAATGGAAAAAGACGACGGGATTGTCCTTGTCAGGAGGAAAAATTATCCTTACGGATGGGCAATACCCGGCGGCTTCGTTGATTACGGGGAAAGCCTTGAAAAAGCCGCAATGAGGGAAGCAAAAGAGGAAACGGGACTGAACGCAGCAGGGTTGAAACAGTTCCATACGTATTCGGAACCGGGAAGGGACCCGAGACACCATACGATATCCACCGTTTTCACGGCCAGAGGCGAGGGAATCCTAAAGGCAGCTGACGATGCTGCCGATGCCAGGATATTCACGGAAGCAAACCTGCCGGAAGAATTTGCGTTCGACCACAAGGAAATCATAAGAGCGTTTTACCGGACGAAAAGCAAATTAAGTTAATAAGTTAAGAACTTATGGAGTTACAAACTCATGAACAAGAACATATTAAGCGGAATGAGGCCCACGGGGCCCCTGCACATAGGCCATCTTTTCGGGGCTCTTGCAAACTGGAAGAAACTCCAGGACGAGGGTTACAACTGTTTCTACATGATAGCCGATTACCATGCGCTGAGCACGGAATATGCCGCCATGAAAAACATTAAATCCTATGTGGAAGAAGTGGCGATGGATTTCATAGCATCGGGAATAGACCCGGACAAATCCACCATATTCGTTCAGTCAATGGTTCCTGAACACGCTGAACTGCACCTGATTTTTTCAATGATAGTCCCCACGCCCTGGCTGGAAAGAAATCCCGTTTACAAGGAGCAGAAAAAAGAGCTTGTTGAAAAGGAAATCAACACTTACGGTTTTCTCGGCTATCCAGTACTCCAGGCAGCCGACATACTCATATACAAAGCGGCTTATGTTCCCATAGGCAAGGACCAGCTGCCTCACCTGGAACTTACAAGGGAGATATCGTCAAGGTTCAATTATTTATTCGGAGAAACATTCCCGGTTCCCGAGGCCCTTTTAACAACAACGCCAAGGATACCTGGAACGGATAACAGGAAGATGAGCAAATCTTACGGGAATGCCATATACCTCGGGGATACATCCGAAGAGATAAAGGAAAAGGTAAGCAAGATGTTTACAGACCCCAAGAGAATATATAAGAAAGATGCAGGACATCCCGAAACATGCCCGGTTTTCGATTACCACAAGCTTTTCAGCGGGAGCAGGGCAGGGGAGATAAAACAGGAATGCAAAAAAGCCATTATAGGCTGCACGGACTGCAAAAGAGAACTGGGAGAAAAACTGCCCGAGTTCCTTAAAGAGATTAGAGACAAAAGGACAGAACTTGCAAAAAACAAGGATATTTTGTGGAAGATACTCCGCAAGGGAACTGAAAAAGCCAGAAAGGTTGCACAACAAACCATGAAAGAAACGAAACTTAAAACAGGACTGGACTATGGACAAAATCATTGAATCAGCTGTCAGGGAAAGCATAAAAAAAATTGCCCCCTATGTACCAGGTAAACCCATAGAAGAACTGCAGAGGACTTATGGATTAGAGGCTTCAAAGATTATAAAACTTGCATCTAACGAAAATCCTCTCGGGATTTCCCCCATGGCAAAAGAGGCAGTTAAAAGGTATGCGGATAACATATCGAGGTATCCGGAAGGTTCGGGATATTATCTCAAGAAAAAGCTTTCCAAAAACCTGGGGGTATCTCCGGAGAATATTATACTGGGAAGCGGGTCAAGCGAAATAATATCCATGGCCATGGAAACATTTCTGAACCCGGAAGAAGAAATAATATATCCGGCACCTTCATTCCTCATATATAAGATACTTGCCTATAAGACCGATGCAAAAGCAATCGAAGTTCCCCTAAATGATGATTTTTCATACAACCTCGACAGGTTTTACGATAAAATAACGGACAAGACAAAGATGATTATACTTTGCAATCCGAATAATCCTTCAGGGACGATAATATACAGGAACCAGCTTGAAAATTTCCTGGAAAAAGTGCCGGACAATATAATCATAGTTGTTGATGAGGCATATATTGAATACGTAGAGGATAAAAACTTCGGCGGTGCGCTTCCGTTCGTAAACATGAAAAACATCATAGTCGCCAGGACATTTTCTAAAATTTACGGGCTTGCCGGCTTAAGGATGGGTTACGGGATTGCAAAAAGCGATATAACCGGCTTCATGGAAAGAATCAGGCCTCCTTTCAATACAACGGGACCGGGGCAGGAAGCGGCAATAGCTGCGCTCGAAGACGGCGAGCACCTGAAAAAATCCTTTGAAACAAATGCAAAAGGCAAGCATTACCTTTATTCAGAGCTTGAAAAACTCGGTGTTTACTGCATTCCGTCTGAAGCAAATTTCATACTGTGCAGATTCAGACAAGACGCGTCTGAAATAGTTAAAGAACTTGAAAAAAAAGGTATAATCATAAGGTACATGAAAGCTCCGGGACTCGGAAAGGAATATGCAAGGATAACCATAGGCACGGAAAGGGAAAACGCTATCCTTATCAGCAACCTCGCAGAGCTTTGCAAATTTTAACCGGAGGGGAAAAAATGCACATATTGAAACTGGGAATTAACGTGGACCATGTTGCAACTTTAAGGCAGGCAAGAAGGGGGCTCATTCCGGACCCCGTGGATGCAGCCGCTATATGCGAACTTGCCGGATGCGATTCAATTGTATGCCATCTCAGGGAGGACAGGAGGCACATACAGGACAGGGACCTTTATCTCTTGAGAAAGACAGTAAAAACGAAGCTTAATCTTGAAATGGCCCTTTCAAAAGAGATAGTCGATATAGCCCTTGAAGTCAAACCCGACCAGGTAACTCTCGTACCGGAAAAAAGGGAGGAACTGACAACTGAAGGCGGGCTCGACGTGGTTAAAAATATAGATAAGATAAAGGAAAACGTAAAAAAGTTTGAAAAAGCAGGCATCAAGGTAAGCCTTTTCATAGAACCTGACGAAAAACAGATAGAAGCGTCAAAAGAGTCAGGAGCGGAATACATAGAGCTCCACACCGGAAAATACGCAGACGCCATAGAAGAAAAAAACCGTTACAGGGAGCTTAACAAAATATACAAGGCTACAAAGTACGCAGTATCCCTCGGAATAAGCGTTAATGCAGGACACGGACTCGACTACAAGAATACTGCCCAGATATGCAAAATCAAAGGCATAGAAGAATTAAATATAGGCTACAGTATAATGGCAAGAGCAATCTTCAAAGGCCTTGAAACAGCCGTAAAAGAAATGCTCTGGATAATGAGAGTTTATGAAAAAGAAAATCATTGACGCTTTTAAAGAACCTGTAAAAAATCATGAATGCACGTTAAATCTCCTGATAGGGGGTGTAATAACATTATTTCCGGTTATTAATTTTATTTCACTGGGATTTCTCGCAACAAGGCTTGAGAACAGCATTGACCAGCTGAAAGTGCCGGTAAAATGGGAAAATACACAGAAATTGTTCATAAAAGGCGCCAAAATATTCGCTATTTCTGCCGTTTACCTCGTTTTACCCGTTTTATTTGCATTATTAGGAGGCTTCCTTATACTTAACCTTGCACAAGGCAAAATCCTGTCTTTATTTTACCTCAGAGGGCAAATGTTAAATATAATCGGGACTTTGCTTCTGCTTGTATCTCTTTACTTACTGCCTTTAGGGGTCTGCCTGTTCCTTGAAAGCAAAAATATAAGGAAAGCCTTTGATATCAAGGAAATAATAGAACGAATAATTCTTATACCCCGTGAATACACGTTATTATTCGCAATAATGATAACCTTGCTGGTAGTTTCAGCAATAATTATCCTTTTTCTTATGAACTGGAGGGCGGCAACGCTTCTCGGAGGCTTTATAATCTTCTATGACAGCCTTGTAATAACGAATCTTCTCTGCAAATTCTTTCCCAGGAAATCGATAAATATCAATCTTGGATAATTAGAGTTATCCCTGCAATTTTGCTTCCGCAGTATAACTGTTTTCTTTTGTCTCCCATATTAAATAATTTCTTAAAACAGAAAACCTTTCATTTTAATACCGGCCTGAATTTTTAATCCACATATAGATAAAAGGACAATGACCTGATAACAGCTAATAAATAAAGATTCTGAAAACAGAACAAGCCATTTTACATAAATAAACTTTAAACCTATAACAGAAAAGGACTTATAAATATAACGTCGCATAAGAAATATTATGTTAACTATTGATGGTTCCAGCCATTTCTTTTTCTGGCACCCAGAAGACAAAGCAACCTGGATTCATCTCAACCAGAATTAAATTCAATGATTAATAAATTAAATTAAGGTATAAGCACTAAAGCATTTATAATTATATACTTAATTTTTAAAGAAAGAACACATTATGATTGAAATTTCATACAGGAGTACAAGGGGAATTGCAACAAGAATCTGGCTGATAACATCTGGAGGAGTTATTATTGCCGCCACGATAAAGGATAAAAGAAAGGCATATTTCCTTTTACCTCTCAACATCGATGCATTTACCATTCCGGCGGAAGCAAGGCCGCTTGCAACAACCGGAAGGTTAAAGACAAAACCCAAGGCCACAATAAAAACAAAGAGGAAATTAAGATAGCTGCCTATGGAAATCAAGGGAGACATAATATCCCTGCCGAAGGAAAAAAGAAATCTAAGTCCAAATGGAACAATGACATAGAAAGAAAATGAGGCTCCGGCGGCAAAAAAGAGAGGAAAACCCCATATTACAATGCCAAAGGACCTCCTCTCCTTTTTAGTTACAAGTGCAGGAGAAATAAAAGCCCAAATCTGGAAAAGCATGTTTGGTAAGTTCAATAAAGCCCCTGAAAGTACACTAACCTTCAGAATTGACATAAATGGCTCAATAGGACGGGTAAAAAAAGGCTTATCCTGGTATTTTTGAAGAGGTTGCACCAGGTATTCAAGTATGCTGTCAGAGAAGAAATAAGCACAGGCAGACAGAAATATCCAACCCGACAGGCCAAGAATAATTCTTTTTCTGAGTTCTTCAATATGTTCAATAGCCCCGCTGGAAGAACTGTTATTCCTTTCCATTTTTCTTACGACCTTCATCATCGTCAATATTATTGGCTTCTTCCTTGGATTCACTCATTCCTTTTTTGAATTCACCAAGTGATTTCCCCATGGCCCTACCTATTTCCGGAAGCCTCTTGGCGCCGAAAAGCAATAGAAGGATTATAAGAATTACTATTAGTTCTCCAGGTCCCATATTGAACATTTATGCCTCCTCGTACGTTTTTATCTATACCTTTTTTCCTTCAAACTATACCTTTTTTCCCCTTTATTTGTAATTCTTATTGCAGACTCTCCCTTCACGGGACAGTTTTGCTCGCATAATCCGCAGCCAATGCAAATATCAGGATCTACAATCGGCCTGCCCTCCCCGTCCGTGTAAATGGCTCCCACAGGACAGTATTCCTGGCATACAAGGCAGTCTTTTTGATGCTGCCATACAAGGCATATTGAAGAATTAATTTCCGCAGTTCCTATTTTAAGGGTGCCTTTTTTCACCTTCACTATGGCTGAAGAAGGACAAACAGAAGCACAATTCAGACACATTATACATCCTGCATCTCTGGGAACGATAAAGGGAGTTCCCCATTCCACTATGCCTTTTTCTGCAGGAAAAGGCTTGAGACACTTTGAAGGACATGCGAGAATACACTTTCCGCATCTCACGCACTTGTAATTGAAATCATCTTCATCAACTGTACCGGGAGGTCTTATTATATCGCTCCTTTTTTTTCTGAATATAAAACGACCTCCGGTGAAAATTAACAAGGAAAAAACTCCCAGAGTTTTAATAAAATCCCTTCTTTTCATTTTTTTGTTCTATATAAAAGCAATTTATTTCTTATAAAAAATCTTATTTTTACACCCAGAATATTGTTAAGGCAGCCAAGCGGACATATATTGTTACACCACAGCCTTGGCATTATAACGCTTGCAATGACTATGGCAATAAACAAAACCAGCCAGCCGGATTTGAAAATAAAAGCCCTGGTCATGATAACATAAGGGTCAGCCGCCCACAATATGTGGGGAACTTCAACAAATATTGCAAGAAATGCCGTAAGGATTGTTATGCCGAGAATATAAAACTTTACCTTTCTCAGACAGCAGGGTATTTTCACTGTTTTCTTCCATTTTTTTCTAAAAAGTATGATGTTGCAGAAGTCGACACTGCCCCCGAAGGGACATATCCAAAAGCAGAAAAAATTTCCCCTCATAAGAATTAAGGCCATAATTACAAAGGCAGGCAGGAAAAAACGGGTAAAATTAAGTGTTGCTATACCGGTGAATAATGCAAGCAAGCCGTCTATCCTGAAAAAAAGACTGAGAGGAAGTTTCTCAGGTATGGGAAATAAAGATGTTTTATAAAGAAAATAAAAGAAGAGAAAAATAAAAAACATCTGCAGGGTTCTTCTCAGAATAATTTTCTTTTTCTTCATATTATTACAGATTCTTTACTTTAACCTTTGAAGTATCTGAAATGCCAAGTTTCATTTCCGAAGCTATTGCTATATGCGGGATATCTGATATATTCTTCTGGAGAAATTCCCTTGTTCCAAATGCATCAATAGCCACAAAATCAGTCCCTGCCGCAACTATTCCGAGTTCGTTAACAACTCCCGGACCCTGGGGCCCTCTTGTCATAAGAACTCGTGTTGCATCAACAACTGTCAGATGGGGCCTGACCCTTGAATTGATTTCAGCAATGCATCTGTGAAGGTCGTTTCTATGAAAAAACCCCCTGTCTTTGACTATTCCCATGAGGTTTTTCATTGCAATCGTAACCTTTGCTCCGCCGTGCACCTTGGCAACCGGTACATTTATGAAAACATCGGCATCAAGAATATCTTCAAGAACCTCTGCCTCTTTAAGCACTGAAGCCCCTTCGATTGATATCTTCCTGAATTTAAGAGGTGCGCGCACGACAGCTCCCGCCTTCTCTGCCGCTTCTTTTATTCCGCTTGTAACATACGTAACATTCCATGGATTGCAGGTATTGTCAATCACTATCACCTCTGAAGCGCCTGCCTTCCTGCACATCTTTATAAGAGCAGTCACGACCCCGGGGTGAGTATTTGCACCCTGTTCGGGAGTTCTGTTCCATGCAATATTAGGCTTTATGACCACTTTATTGCCTGCTTTAACAAATCTTCCCATCCCCCCTGCTCCTATTACAGCCCTGTTTGTCAATTCTTCGGGACTTCCTCCCTTTGCAACAAATATCTCGGGACTTGATTCCGCCGCATCCAGTAACCCGCTGCCCTGCCTTCCGAGGAAAGTCGAAACACCCAGCCCTGCAATTGTCAAAACTCCGTTCCTAATAAATTCCCTTCTTTCCATGGCAGCCTCCTTATAGGCGCAAGTTCTTGCAAATTAAGGGTTTAATAAACACTGCTTAAAGTATTTTATTAAGCATCCCATTTTTAAAAAGCCTCTTGGCTTTTATTTTTTTTTCCTCTTCGCAGGTCTTTTTTCAAAAAGCGACGCTTTCACATTATTATACATCTTTATTTTCCTACAGACAATATTTTGAAAATAAAACCAGGAAATCAAGAGGTTAAATAAAAGCCTGTTTAATAAGAAAGGAATGCAAGACCCTGCCGCCAGGAAAAAGATAGCTTATTTTCAATCTTCAGCCGTTTCTTATCCATGGTTTACATTTGAGACAGAATCAGGGATCAGACTGGAGAAAATGGACAGTAAGTGCGGCTGTGTCAGGAAAGTTTGCAGTTTTTTGCGGATTTGCAGGCGTCTTTTCCCCTTTTCTCCGTATATTTCCAAATCAGGCTTACTATTCCTATGATAAGAGCGGAAAAGGAACTGATAGTCAGTATCCATGAAAACGAAATCCCGCGGTCGGCAAGTATGCCCGCAAACGGAGTCCCCACTATGCCTGCTATGGCGTAAGTGGCATACATATAACCGAAAATCTTTGATTTCATATCGGGGAATAGCTCTCCTGCAAGAGAGGATATGCAGGGGAAAGAAGTACTTGCAATAAAACTTCCTGTACCTATCAATAAAAGAGAAAGCGTATAAAACGGCGCAAAAAGACCGGCAAAAAAGATTAATCCGCCCGCAATAGTGCCTCCCGCCAGTATTTTACGGTCTTCCCAGGGAAGTTTCACCCCGGCAATAAAAAGGCGTCCCAGTCCCATTCCAAGTGTCGCCACGCCCACGAAAAGAGAACCCTGAAACTCATTTGCTCCGAATTTTTCCTTTGCCATGGGACTGAGCCACGAAATCATAACTATATACATCAGGCCGTGGAAAAAGCCCAGAAGGGGAACCCAAAACCACTTCGCAAATCCCGCCTTACCGGAATTTACCCTGGCCTTGCTTTCCACGGGCATCTCCAGAGGATGTTTTAACATCTCAGGAATAATAAATCTGTAAGTTACTGCCGCAAAATATATGAAAACGAGCAACAAAACAATGAAAGGCATTCTGAAACTCAAAAAATCCCATCCTTTTTCGGATGACAGCTTAAGCCAATTGCCTATTAATGGGGAGAACAATGCGCACGCACCGAAATAAAGAGCTGAATATAAAGATATTATGCGCCTTATCATGCCGGGGAAAAGTTCGGAAAGCAAAGTCATATTTGCGTTTATAATAAAAGCGTTGGCGATTCCCATTATTATCATGCCTGAGACAAGAAAAGAAAAGTTAATCCCTGCCGCAACGAGAAAAATGCCTGCAATCATCCCCAGCAAACCGTAGAAAAGCACTTTGGGAGACCCCAGTCTATAGTTTATGCTTCCGGCAACGGGCGAAAAAAGAAAAAGACC